>JBKJLF010000195.1:0-3031 GCA_046597185.1 Burkholderiaceae bacterium
CTTAAAAGTGGCGGCCACCATCAGCAATGCCAAAGCGTATTTGCGCTTGCGCCAGGAATGTGGCAGTCTGGATGCGTTCTTATGGCAATATGTGAACGGTCAGCCAATTTTAAACAAGGTGGGCAGCCTGCGCGAGATACCCGCCAAAACCGCTTTGTCCGATCAAATTTCCAAAGACTTGGCCAAACGCGGTTTTAAGTTTGTTGGCTCCACCATTATTTATGCCTATATGCAATCGATGGGTTTGGTCAATGACCATACCCATGATTGCTTTTTGTGCGCCAGCTAGCGACCTACCGCATACAAAATCGCATTATTGATTGAATACACCACGCCATCCGGGCCGATCAGGGTAGGGGTGTAGGCTTGACCAATACCGCTATTGAGGCGTATCGACTCTGAAAACGTATTGCTGCGCATATCCCAGCGATACAGTACGCCATCTTCATTATTCATCAAAATCGATTGGGTTTTGGGGTCCACCACGGCGGTATTGACACACCATTCGCGCAAGCCGCCGGGCGTTGTGTCATCCAGCGTCGGGCCGAGAATGGTGATGACTTCTTTCATCACCGTGGTCGGGCTGGCTGGTGAAAATTGATCCGCTTGTTGTCCGTTCGGGTCAAGAATCGCCATCCGGTTTTTACCGTCACCCGTGCCCGAACCGAAATAATTATTGTATTTGGTCAGCAGTAAATAGCCGGAGCTGCCCGTGTAGGAGGGCACCATGGAGGCGGGGACAATCGAGGGCGTATCATCCCAGCCAAACGAGCCAGGGGTTTTACTGGTGGCGAGGCTGGCATCAAAATGCAACAGCCAGCCACGCGAATTGTGGTTGTTAAAGCGCGAACCACTTAATACGCCGTAATACACATCACCATCCGGCCCCACGGTGGGGGATGCGGTCGAAATATCGCTCACCTGAGCCAGTTGGTTGTCGGACGGGTTGCGCAATTGTACCTTGGCCTTCAAGGCCAGCGTGGTGCTATCCAACGCCAATAAATAACCGGTTTGCGTTACACCGGGGACGGCCCCCGTGTTGACGCTGATATACAGGGTGCGCTGATCCAGTGACAGGGCGGGCGCGGCATTGGTGGCAACTTGTGCAATGGCAGGATCACCCGCCAACGCGCTGGCAGCCATCATTGTGGCGCTGCCATTACTGGCGATGCGCACGATGCCGCTCTTTAAATTGGCCGGATTGCTTCCGACGGTAGCGAAGCCAAAGAATAGATTGCCGTCGCTGTCGAGCGTGAGCGGGGTATTAATCATCACCCCCGCATTAAAAGCGGCCGGGGCTGCGTTATACACGCTTTCGCCATAAAAAACCAGGGTGCTTTGGCTGCCTGTGCTATTGTCGGCATTGTCACGCAAAATCAGCCTGCCACCCGCTGCCGGAACAATCACCCGGTTATTGCGCGTGAGTGCAATATTCATACTCGGGAGCCAGGAACGGATCGGTAAAATGTAGTCGGTATCCATGCGCCAAATCACGGCTCCGGTGCTGCCAGAGCGGGCTTCAACCTGGAAATTGCCTGCCTCCGTGGTTTTGACCGGAACCAGCACCGTGTTGGCGGCGGTAATGGTGGGGGTGCCATAATGAATCAATAACAAATCGCCCGCGCGTCGGGGCGGTGCCAGATCAACCGGGGTATTCCATACAATGCGCGACAAGGGTTGGCTGGCAACGCTGCTCAGTGCGCTATGTTGTGGGTTGCCCGCGTACTGCGTCCAGACTGGCGCGGCACCCACTGGCGTAGGGGTGGGTGTCGGTGTCGGTGTGGGTGTTGGAGTGGGCGTGGTGGTTGTGCCGCTACCGCCGCCGCCACCGCCGCCGCATGCCGCTAGCCAAGCGATTAAGGCGAGGGGGAGCAAGAAACGAGCTTGATAAATATTCATTTTATTTTCCGAATTCAATTAAAATGCCTGGATAAGCAATCGCATCAGCAATCGCATCAGCAATCGCATCAGTGCGATAAAAGCCGCTGTGCAAATGAGCTGATTTTTTTATTTTTCGATTCTAACTGAGTATGAGATTAATTTTACTAATTTGTAGTTTTTCTGGATTTTTGACTGCCTGTGGTGGTAATGGCGGTGGGTCCGGATCAAACAGCAGCAATCCACCTGCACTCCCCACGCCGGGCACCTCCCCTGTGTCTGCCAGCCTGAGTTTAATGGCTCAGCTTGGGGAAAGGATTTTTAATGATCGCCATCTCTCCGGTTCGGCCCGTATGTCGTGCGCCACCTGCCATGATCCGGGGTTTTTTCATGGCCCGCCGAATGCCTTGCCGGTGCAAGTAGGCGGGCAGTTTGAAACCGAATTCGGCGTGCGCGCCGCCCCTTCTTTGCGCTATTTGGAGCGCAACCCGGTCTTTGCCCTGGGTACAGGCAGGGCTGATGAATTACGTGGTGGCTTGATGGCCGACGGGCGCGCCAACACCTTGGCGCAACAGGCACGCCTGCCATTTTTCAACGCAATTGAGATGGATAATGTGGATGCGGCCGACCTGGCGCGCAAAGTGCGGGCCTCGGTGTATGCGGATTTGTTTGCCCAGGTGTTTGGCAATAGCAATGCTGGTAGCGCCGCCGATGCCGATACCACACTGATGCAAATCCAACAAGCTTTGCAAGCCTTCCAATTGGAAGACCCGCGTTTTCATCCCTACGACAGCAAATATGATTGGTATCTGGCCGGACAAGTGAGTTTGACTGCAGCCGAGCAGCGTGGCCTGCAAGTATTCAATGATCCGCAGCGTGGCAACTGCCATGCTTGCCATAGTTCAACCAGTAATGATGGCAAACCGCCCTTGTTCACCAATTTCTCGTATGCGGCGCTGGGTGTGCCGCGCAATCCATTGATTGCCAAAAATGCCAATGCCGCTTATTTTGATTTGGGCCTGTGTGGCCCCAATCGCAGCGATTTGAAAAATGCGCAATATTGTGGTTTATTCAGAACGCCCGGTTTGCGCAACGTGGCCAGGCGGCCGAGCTTTTTCCACAATGGTGTGATGCATTCACTTTCCCAAGTGGT
>JBKJLF010000199.1:0-3375 GCA_046597185.1 Burkholderiaceae bacterium
GGTAAATATGATCAAACGCTATATCACGAGTTAAAACGTGCCTATTCCCTGTATAACTGGGAAGCCGCGTTCCACGCGCCGATGCAACTGGTTGACCGCCTGCTCGCTGCGCAGCAATTTGATCAAGCGCTCAATATCTGCCACTACGTGCTTAATCCCTATGCCAATGGCAACGACAGTAAGCGCTTCTGGCAATTTACGCCATTCAGGGATATCGTTTCAAAAAACGCGCTGGAAGATCTTTTTCTTGGTTTGCAGCCGAATAAATCCGACAACACGCCCAACGCGCAAATCAACGAATGGCGCAAGCATCCGTTCCAGCCGCATGCGGTTGCCCGTTCACGTCCGACCGCGTATATGAAATACGTGGCGATGAAGTACATCGAAATCTTGATCGCCTATGGTGATTACTATTTCCGGCAATTCACGCTGGAAACCATCCCGCTGGCGATTCAGTGCTATGTGTTGGCATCGCATGTGTATGGGCCACGCGGGCAAAAAATTCCGAAACGTGGCAAAACCGTGCCGCAGACCTATATAAGCCTGCTGAACAAATGGGACGCCTTCGGCAACGCGATGGTGGAGCTTGAATTGGCATTCCCGTTCAGCAACCAAACGCCATTGTCGTTGGGCAGCAGCAATGGCGTGGTAGGCTTGGCCAACGTGTTTGGCTTTGCCACCACGCTTTACTTCGGCATCCCCGACAACCCGCAATTGACCGCCTTGCGCGATACGATTGATGACCGCCTGTTCAAGATACGGCACTGCGAAGATATCGATGGCGTGTTCCGGCAATTGCCCTTGTTTGAGCCACCGATAGACCCTGCTTTGCTGGTGCAGGCCGCCGCGCAAGGATTGAGCATATCGAGCGTGCTGAACGACCTGAACAGCCCGATGCCGAATTACCGTTTTTATTATTTGTTGCAAAAGGCATTGGAACTGTGTTCGGAAGTCAAAGCGCTTGGCAATGCATTCCTGTCGGTCAAGGAAAGAAGCGATGGAGAAGCCTTGTCTCAACTGCGCGCCAAGCACGAAAGCAGCATCCATAACCTGGTGATGGAAGTGCGGAAATTGCAGCTCGATGAAGCAGGCAAATCTTTGGATGCCTTGCAGCAGAGCCGTAAAGGTGCGGTGTATCGTTTGCAACATTATTTGAAACTTGTTGGCGATGACAGCAAAGTGCCTGACCAAGATACCGATTTTAATGAGCTACCAGACGAGATAGAAGCGCCAGTAGATGAGAGTGGGTTGCGAATAAGCCCCTTTGAAAAAGAGGAGATGGATAAAGCTGAAATTGCAAGATTTTTGCAAATTGGCATTGGACATTTAGAATCCATGGGAAGCATGATGAATATGATTCCCAATTTCAGCACCAATATTGAGCCGCTTGGAGTAGGAGAATCTATCAGTTTTGGTGGTTCAAACATGGGCGCAGCATTTCAGGCGCAAGCACGGAGCTTGCAAACGATCTCCAATGAATTTACTTATCAGTCAAGCAATGCATCCCGCAAAGCCAACTTCCAGCGTCAACTCCAAGACCGCATCCAGCAAGCCAATTCCGCCGGTTACGAAATCAAAAACATCGACAAACAAATCCTGACCCAGCAAATCCGCATCAGCATGGCCGAGCAGGAAATCGCCAACCAGCAAAAGCAAATCGACAACGCGCAGGAAGTCGAAGAGTTCTTGCGCAGCAAATACACCAACGCAGAGCTTTATTTGTGGATGGACAGCCAAGTGCGCACCCTGTACCACCAAGCTTATTCGCTGGCCTACGACATGGCGAAACGCGCCGAAAAGGTGTTTCGCTTCGAGCGCGCGCAAACCACGTCCAGTTTCATCCAGTACGGCTATTGGGACAATGCCTACGACGGCCTGTACTCCGGCGAGCGGCTGTATATTGGCTTAAAGCAGCTTGAAGCGGCCTACCAAGAAAAGCGCGGCCATGATTTTGAACTCACCAAGTCGATTTCGCTGCGCCAAGTCGCGCCCTTGGCCTTGCTCCGGCTCAAGGAAACCGGGCGTTGCGAGTTTGACTTGCCGGAAATCTTGTTTGACATGGATTTCCCCGGCCATTATCTGCGCCGCATCAAATCCGTCAGCCTGCGCATCCCCTGCACGATGGGGCCGCACACCAGCTTAAATTGCACCATGCGCCTGCTGGAACACAAATACCGCACCAGCCCCCTCGCCAAGAAAGCCACCGATTACCCGGAACAAACCGACGAAACCGATGAGCGTTTCAGTACCGTCAACATTCCTTTGACCTCGATTGCGGTCGGTTCGATGGAAGACGAAAGCGGCGTCTTTGAACTGAACTTTAAGGATGAGCGCTACCTGCCGTTCGAGGGCGCGGGCGCGATCAGCAAATGGCGCTTGGAATTGCCGGATACTTTCCGCCAATTCGATTACGACACCATCACTGACATCATCATCAAGCTGCGCTACACCTCAGTGGATGGCGGCGACAAGTTGCGGGCAGTGGCGGCAGGTACGGTGGCGACTTACCTCAAGGATGTAGCAGACCTAAGCCAAGAGCAAGGCTTGTTTGCCGTATTTGACTTGATCAATGACTTCCCCAACGAGTGGTATGCCGCCAACCATCCGGCACCAGGTGCGATGCAAAGGGTGATGACGATCAACAAATTGTATGAAAAATTGCCGGTCTTCACCAAAGGAAAAGGGCCGAATGGCATTCTGGCAAAGGATATCTACCTGCTGATGTCAACTAAACTTAAGAGTGGTAAATTTTCTTTGGTGCAAGGCAATGTTAGCCCAACCTCTCCCAGCGTCACCCCCGTTGGAAAGGACATGAATAGACTACATTTCAATGGATTGGACGCCACATTGGGCGATTTGCAAATCACAATCACCGATCTGAATGAAAAAATCGATAAACTATGGCTAGTCGAACGCTATGTATTGATGTGATTGAGGCGCTGCCGGGTGCCCCCCGGCAGCGCTGATAACATAAAGTATGATGATCAAGCGCCAGCGGATAGCGTGGGCGAGTTTGGCCGCCGTTTTTTCGATGGTTTGCTTTAATTTTGCGATAGTTTTCTTTTCGGAGAGGATTGCACGACAGTTCTCCAATTGATGCCGCAGCGCGGCTGTAGTCAGCGTCAACTATCTTGTCCGGTCGGCGTCAATTATCTTGGCCGCTGCGACGAGATGTTTTTTTAAGACTTTCTCTTTTTGCCGTGCCCCTTCTCCGGGCCATGGTTGAGTTACCGCTTACAAATTTGGCATTGAGATTTGCATGGGGGGTAATGTGATGCCGAACCGCACAACGTAAAGGTAACGGGCACGCCCGGAGACGGCCCAAAAAAGTGGCAAACCGTTGATGCCGCGCAAGACTAAAACGAAGATGCCGTA
>JBKJLF010000456.1:0-9414 GCA_046597185.1 Burkholderiaceae bacterium
TTTAATTAATTAATGGGGGACTTATCATGAGCGTCCAAATCATCCGAAAATGGGGTAACAGCCCTGCGGTCCGAATTCCTGCATCACTAATGGAAATTGCCAATCTCTCGCTGAATCAGGCAATTGAAGTACGGGCTGAAAATGGCCGTGTGATTATCGAACCTGTGCCAGAAACTTATTCACTTGATGCGATGATTGCCGCCATCACACCGGAAAACCGCCATGCAGAAATCGATTTTGGCGTAGCCGAAGGGGCAGAAGTGTTGTGAACGCGAATGCATTTGTGCCTGATACGGGCAATATCATCTGGCTGAATTTCACGCCGCAAAGCGGCCATGAGCAAGCTGGTCGTCGTCCGGCCGTGGTCTTGAGTCCGGCCATCTACAATAAACGATCTGGTTTGCTGGTGTGCGTGCCGATCACCAATCAAGTCAAGGGTTATCCGTTTGAAGTCGTGTTGGCAGGCGGGGGCGCAACGGGTGCGGCATTGGCTGATCAAGTCAAAAATTTAGATTGGTTGGCGCGCAATGCCGAATTAAAAGGACAAGCCAGTTTGGCAGAAATTGCCGAAATCAAGGCAAAAATTAAAGTATTGCTGGCACTCTAGGTAGCCATGTTTGGCAGATATGTTTGCCACTGATTTTCCAATGCGGGCACATTTATTAATGGGAAGGATTCATAATGAAATTAGCAGGAAAAGTAGCCATCGTAACCGGCGCTTCGCAAGGTATCGGCTTGGCCTGCGCCAAGCGCTTGGTGGCAGAGTCGTGCAAGGTGTTGTTGACCGATGTGAAACCCGAA
The DNA here is from genome assembly GCA_046597185.1 of Burkholderiaceae bacterium. Classification (GTDB taxonomy): domain Bacteria; phylum Pseudomonadota; class Gammaproteobacteria; order Burkholderiales; family Burkholderiaceae_D; genus CAMBDR01. Next base: position 802 of record JBKJLF010000456.1, read on the forward strand.
GGGGCGCAGGCGGCAGAAAGTTTGGGCCCGAACGCGCGTTTTTTTCAGGCCGATGTCAGCAATAAAGCCCAGGTCGATGGTATGGTGGCCGACGCCATGGCCACTTGGGGCCAGATCGATATTTTGATCAATAACGCAGGCGTTACCCACGCCGCCAATTTTCTGGATTTGGCTGAAGAAGATTTTGACCGGGTCTTACGCATCAATTTAAAGTCGATGTTTTTGTGTGGCCAGGCGGTGGCGCGTGAAATGGTTAAGCGTGGTAGCGGCTCGATCATCAATATGTCCAGTGTCAATGCCGAACTGGCGATTCCCAATCAAGTGCCGTATGTGGTGTCCAAGGGCGGCATCAACCAGCTTACCAAGGTGATGGCGCTGAATTTGGCCGCGCACGGAATTCGCGTCAACGGCATTGGGCCGGGTACGATTTTAACCGAGTTGGCCAAACAGGCGGTGCTGGGCAGCCTTGACGCGCGCCACACCATTTTGTCGCGCACCCCGATGGGGCGTTGCGGTGAGCCGGAAGAAGTGGCGGCCATCGCGGCATTTTTGGCCAGCGACGAAGCTTCGTATATGACCGGGCAAACCATGTATGTGGACGGTGGCCGCCTGGCCTTAAATTACACCGTGCCCGTATTGCCGCAGGAGGAAGCATGAATTTTATCGAAAAGTTGAACCGGGCCTGGGCACGCAATGATTCGCTGCTGTGTGTTGGCCTTGACCCGGACTGGCACAAACTGCCGCCCTTGTTGCAGCATGACCCGGAAGGGATTTATACGTTCTGCAAACACATCGTCGATGCCACCGCTGATTTGGCCTGTGCCTTCAAGCCGCAAATCGCGTATTTTGCCGCCCTTGGTGCAGAAGAACAGTTGCAAGCCTTGTGCGGTTACGTGCGCAACACCTACCCGCATCTGCCCATTTTGCTCGATGCCAAACGCGGCGATATCGGTGCCACCGCCGAGCAGTACGCACGCGAAGCGTTTGAGCGCTATCAGGCCGATGCGGTGACGGTTAACCCGTATATGGGTTTCGATTCGATTGCGCCTTACCTCGAATGGAAAGACCGTGGCACCATCGTGTTGTGCCGTACTTCCAACCCCGGTGGCTCGGATCTGCAATTTTTGCAGGTCGATGGTGTGCCGCTCTACCAACACGTGGCGCGCCTGGTGGCGGAGAAGTGGAATACCAATGGCCAGTGCAGCCTGGTGGTGGGGGCAACCTTTCCGCATGAGCTGGCACAGGTGCGTGCAATTGTCGGCGACATGCCGCTGCTGGTGCCCGGCATCGGTGCGCAAGGTGGTGATGTGGCGGCTTCGGTGCGCGCCGGGCGCACTGCCAATGGCACGGGCATGGTGATCAATTCTTCCCGCGCGATTTTGTATGCCCACGTCGGGCCGGAACAGGATTATGCCAGCGCAGCGCGCAAGGCTGCGCAAACGACCCGCGATACCATTAATTTATTTCGGCGTTGAGCCGTGGGCAAAGGCACAGGCACAGGCAAAGGCAAGGCAAAGGTAAGCTCTGCCGTGCCCACCTTCGGGTTTATTTCAATGCGAGCGCAGGCAAAATCTTGCCGCTACACGTACCAAAGCCGACCCGGTAGCCATCGCCCTGGCCCCAGCCGCGCAGCACCAGCGTATCGCCATCGTGCAAAAAGCTGCGCTTGGTTTCACCATCGGCCAGCGTCAGCGGATTGGCCCCGTTCCAGGTCAATTCCAACAAGCTGCCGTAAGAATCAGGCGTGGGGCCGCTAATCGTGCCCGAACCCATCAAGTCACCCACCCGGGTGTTGCAGCCGGACGACGTGTGATGAGTCAATTGCTGTGCCTGGGTCCAATACATATGCTTGAAGTTGGTGCGGCAAATCGTGGTCGCGCTTTGGCCTTCGGGTTGTAAATCAACTTCAAGCTGAAGATCGAAACCATGCTGGTCCGCGTGCTGCAAATACGCCAGCGGCAGCGGCTCTTGCGTTGGTTGTTGTGTGCGAAACGGTTGCAAAGCTTCCATCGTCACCACCCAGGGTGAAATGCTGGTGGCAAAGGTTTTGGCGTTGAAAGGGCCAAGCGGTACATATTCCCAGGCTTGAATGTCGCGCGCACTCCAGTCGTTGAGCAAGACCATGCCAAAAATATGCTGCTCCGCTTGCTCGCAAGCAATCGGTTGGCCCAAGGCGTTGCCCTGGCCGATGATAAAGCCCAGTTCCAATTCCAGATCCAGCTTGTTGCTGGGTGCATACACCGGGCGCTCGGCAGTCGGGCTTTTTAATTGGCCGTGGGGCCGGGTCACGGGCGTGCCGCTGACGATGACGGACGAGGCGCGGCCATTGTAGCCAATCGGAATTTCCAGCCAATTCGGTAATAAAGCATTTTTCGGGTCGCGGAACATTGAGCCAACATTGGTGGCGTGTTCTTTGGATGAATAAAAATCGGTATAACCGGGAATATCCACGGGCAGATGCATGGTGGCACTGCTTTGCGGCAAAAGCACCTTGGCACGCATTTCGGCATCATCACGCAGCTTGGGGTTGTTGGCATCGAGTAAGCTTGACACTTGCTGGCGGGTCGCATGCCAGGCGTCTGGCCCGAGTTCGATAAACGCATTCAGGCTGCCGGATTTGAACACCGTATTTTTAAATAAAGTGATTAGCCCCGCATTTTGCGCCGCCGTTAAATCCAGAATTTGGTCGCCAATCGCGATGCCGACATGGTGTTCCGGGTGGCCGTGGCTGGTGAAGACACCAAATGGCAGATTTTGAATCGAAAAATCCTGATTTGGCTCATTGGCGCTGGTGACCCAGCTTTTCAGCGCCGGGTTGTGGGTTGGGTTGTTCGCAATCATCGGTATCGGTCTCGGTTTAGGTATGGGTTTGTATTGGTTTAATTTGGGTTAAAGTTTTTGCGCAGGCTTTGCCAGCAGTCGCTATAATTTTTTTGCAATTGCGGCGAATTTAACGCATACGCGGTTGGTCGCATAATATGACACGATTCAAACATAAATGCCATGGTATCACTCACTTTATGTGGCGTGGATGTATCGCTGATGGATGCCTTGGTGAAAGTCCCGGCATCGGGGCCATGGCCGCTCATGGTGTTGTGCAAGCTGGAGCCGCCCGGCACAAAGCCTTCGGCCTTGGCGTCATATTCACCATGCACCAGGCCCATGAATTCGCTGGCGATATTGCGGTGGAACCACGGTGGACGGAAGGTGTTTTCGGCTGCCAACCAGCGTGGTGGGAAAATCACAAAATCAATCACATCTACCCCGGGCGCGGTGCTGGGCGCTTGCAAGACCAAAAAGATGGAAGGATCGGGATGGTCGTAGCTGATCGAGCCGATGGTATTGTAGTGGCGCAAATCATATTTGTAGGGCACAAAATTGCCATGCCAGGCTACTACATCCAGTGGGCAATGGCTGATTTCGGCGCGCCATAAATTGCCGCTGAACTTGGCGATCAGTTGAAATTCCCCTTCGCGATCTTCGAAGGCCGCCACGGGCACCTGAAAGTCGCGCGGATTAGCCAGGCCATTGGAGCCGATCACGCCCAAATCGGGCAGGCGGAAATGCGCGCCATAGTTTTCGCAGACATAGCCGCGCGCGCTGCCGTCGGGCAAGCTCACCTGAAAGCGGATGCCGCGCGGTATCACGGCAATTTCTTGCGGTTCAATTTCCAGCACGCCCAGTTCGGTGGCAATGCGTAAGCGCCCCTGCTGTGGCACGATTAACAGCTCGCCATCGGCATTGTAAAAATAGCGCAAACCCATGTCGGCGTTGGCGGAATACAAATGGACTGCCATGCCGCTGCCCGCATCGGGTGAGCCATTGCCGGCCATGGTGACCCAGCCAGCGATAAAGTCAGTCGCTTCATCCGGCATGGGCGGCGGGTTCCAGCGCAATTGGTTGGGGGGGGCGGGGATTTGGTTAAAGTCACTGACGATGAGGCCGTTGCCGATTTGCTGGAATGGTTGGTGTACGGCGGCGGGGCGAATGCGGTAAGTCCAGGTGCGGCGGTTTTGGTGGCGCGGGGCGGTAAAGGCGGTGCCGGAAATTTGCTCGGCGTACAGACCGTGGGCGCACACCTGGGGTGAGTTTTGCCCTTGCGGCAAGCTGCCGGGCAGGGCTTCGGTGGCAAATTCGTTGCCAAATCCGGTTTGATAGCGGATGGTTTGGTCAGACATGAGCATTCCTTGGTTGAAATCGATGGCGCTACTGTAGAGCAAATTGGCAGATTTGACGAGATCAATATCAAAATACAGTACATTCACCATGTGAATAGTGGTGTAAACTAGCAGTTTAACATGAAATTGAAATAGCTTGATGCAGGGTTGAGGGGGCGCAATGATCGATGTAAGGCATTTGGATTTGAATTTATTGCTGGTGTTTCACGAAATTTATCAGGCGCGCCAAATCTCCAAAGTGGCCAGCCGTTTAAGTTTGTCGCAACCGGCGGTGAGCAATGCCTTGGCGCGCTTGCGCAAAGCGCTGGGTGATGAATTATTTGTGCGCACGCAACAGGGCATGCAACCCACGCCGCTGGCCGAGCGCCTGGCTGAGCCGATTGGCGCGGCGCTGCTACAAGTGCAAGATGCTTTGAATACGCCACATGGTTTTGTCGCGCAAACCAGCGAACGCAGCTTTACATTGGCGCTGTCGGACGTGGGGGAGTTGTATTTCATGCCCTTGTTGATCGAGCATTTCGCCAAACTGGCCCCGCAAATGCGCTTGCAAACCGTGCGTGCCGGCAGCATTAATTTGAAAGAAGAATTGGAACTGGGCCGGGTCGATTTGGCGCTGGGCGCGTTTGACAAGGTGTCGAGCGCCTTGTATCAGCGCAGGCTGTTTCGCCAGCCCTATGTGCTGATGTTTCGGCGCGGCCACGCGCTGGCGCAAGAGGCGCGCATCACCACCAAGCGCCTGCTGCAGGAGCGGCATTTGATCGTGGCGGCGCAAGAAAGCCCGTATGAACATGTCAATCAATTGCTGGAAAAAGCGGGTCTTGCCCAAAGCGCGCAGTTTCGGGTGCCGCAGTTTACGGCGGTGCCGTATATCATCAGCCACTCTGATCTGGTGGTGACGGTGCCGCAAAAACTGGCACAAAGCGCGGCCGAGCCGTTTCAATTGGCCTGGGCTGATTCGCCCTTGCGCCTGCCTGCGCTGCAAACCAATATGTTTTGGCACCGGCGCTTTCATCAGGATGAAGTCAATCAGTGGTTGCGTGAGGTGATGGCGACGATTTTTGCCGATGTGGGGACGGGCTGAGTTGGCCAAAGGTGGGGGGCGGGTGTAAGTATGTGGCACATGCGTCGTATCCGGGTAAAACCTTGTAAGGTCAAACACAAACGCCGTTATAATGCCGTCATACCTTACACAATGCCACCAGATCCATTTACCATGACTAATCTTACTCCTCAAGACTTACTCAAGCGCCTTTTTCGTGCGCTACCCGACCCTGCCCAAGGCGGGGCTGATGAGACACAGTTCTATGTGAATCGGGCCAGTGACAGTGGCTATGATCAAGTTGCTAATCTGAAAAAATTGCTCGATTGGGCCAGTCCGATGACAGATAGCATGGGCCAACACCGACCGGGCAGCACCTATTTGTTCAGTGGTTTGCGCGGCTCGGGCAAGACCACCGAATTGAACCGTTTGATCAAAGAATTGCATGCTGACCAAGTGGCCGCCTACTATTGTGATGCCAGCTTGTACCTGAATTTGAATGACCCGGAAATCAGTTTGCCCGATCTGTTGATGACGGTATTGGCTGGTTTGGCCGATTCGGTGCGGCAACAGCATGGTAAAGATTGTCTGACGCAATCGTTCTGGGAGCGCACCAAAGCATTTATGAACAACGAAGTTGAACTCAAGGCCAAGTTCAAGGCTGTACCGGGCAATGTCGGTATTGAGTTGGAATACACCTTGCAAGACAATCCTGCCTTCAAGGAAAAACTGAACGAATTTACGCGTGCATCGGCTACCTTCTACGAGGAAGCACAAAAATTTACCTTGGAATTGGTTAATCTGATTCGGGCCAGAACGGGGCATCAAAGGATTGTACTGGTAGTTGATGCACTGGAACGGCTGACTGCACCGCCGGGTGACGAAAACAAGCTGTTCAACAGCCTGAAAGAAGTTTATTTCAACCAGCCTGCGCGCCTGCAATTGCCCGATATCGCCATCATTTATACCGCGCCGCCGTATTTGCAGGCGGTTTTGCCGAATGTCGAAACAGGTTTTGCGCAATGTTTGTCACTGGCTAATTTTAACGTCATGCGTCGTCCTGCGCGCGACGATGCACCCATGCAGGCACCCGAGCGTGATCCGGTCGGCATCGCCAAAATGCAGGAAATCCTGACCCGCCGCTTCCCGGAGTGGTCGCGTTTGGCTGGGGCGTTTCAAAGCGGGCTTGCCTTCGGACGAAATCGACAAAATGCAGCAGGATCTGGCCAATATCATTCGTCTGTTCGATCATTCGCTGGTGCTAAATTACCAAAATGGCGAAATCTGGTACAACGTCTCGCCATTGGTGCGTGAGCATGTCTGAAAACGATAATCTGTCCGATCTGGAAACGATTTGGGCAGACTTGCGTGGGTTAGTGGGCAAACACGGGTATTGCTTACCGTGACGCATGCCGCAGTGGCACAAGTTAAGGCGCTGGTAGCCAACGTGCGGGCGGGGTTGCAGCATGTTCTGGCAACTGCGCCTCAGTTGCCGTCAGCGCAGCGGTGGAAGGCATTGGTGGGTTATATCGTCGAAAAAATCCTTGCCGTGAGCACCGGAAATCCCAAAAAAACGACCTCGCCGCCAGCTTTGGCGGCGGGTTAACAGAGGAATTTAGGATGATTAGTCCAACTTTGTTTGTGATGGGAGCGAAACGCTGATGGGCGCTTTTTGTTTGGTGGAAAATGGGTTTTTGGTGTCACATGGCTATGTGGCCGATGGAATGGAGGCGTTGCAGGCAGGGCCGGGGCAAACGGTGGTGTTGGGGGCGGTGACGACGGGCGCGGCGGCTGCGCCCGCTACGCAGGCTTAGGCGCAGGGCATGCTGCCAAACGACCGGTGCCCGCGTTCGGGCCAGCAACGCCAACTCTTACCGGCCCGCACTACCCGCCATTGCCCGCCTGATTGCTGCTGTAGCTGAAGTGTGTATCGATAACCCCGAATTGAATCATCGCCTTGTCCGCCATCAATAATTAGAACGGCGTCGTGTCCGGCGTTGTCTGGTCGCTTGGTTATGGATATGGTGGTGTTATTTGCATGTCCGCCGCCCCAAGCTTGCGCCAAATTTGCCGATAACGCGAGCGCGGTTTCTGCTGGCATCGTGGCCGATGAGGGCAACTTTGTGCCATCGATTGGTAACTCGCCCTCAACGGCCAGCCTCAATAACTGCGCCCCTGTTTGATTGCCTTCTTGCTCGCAAGCAGTTAACAATAAGCAAATGCCCCACACCGCCACAAGGCAGCCCCAACCTGGCAATCTTTGTGGAATCATAGGTCCTTCCCCCGCATTTGCAGTTTGCCCCGCAATTTCTCGACAAGCGGGGCTAAATGATCACCAGGGCAGACAGTTGCTTCACCTGCACGATCAATTTCGTTATGCATGAGGAGTTGCTTGATGACGTATTGATTCTTTAGGCCCGTTACCAATTTCTCTAATGCAAGCAACTGCGCGGGTGGCACTGTGTCATGCAGCAGGATATCGTCTGCATGATGGTAATCCCCCTGCAAAACGATCCCGATAGCCCCCCAGTCAGGGTCATTCTGAGGGCCACTAATTAACCCCGAGCCAGCATGACTACCCATTACTTCCAACGGTCGGCCTTCATAAATTAGACCACCCTTATCAATAAAAAAATGATAGCCAATTGCCGCATATCCCCGTCCTTGCTGTTTGCGTTCATTCTCCATTACACCAGTATTGTTGTTGATGTGATGAATGACAACACGCCCCAGAACCCACAGCAGCGGCAAAACCTTGGTATTGTAATATACCACTTCATTTTGCCAAATTGGGTCATTTGCACCCCATGCCTTGCGCCCCTTTACCTGGACACCGCCAATTGTGAAATAACTGCGCCGCCAAGGGGCAATACTTACACCCGGAATGTTGCCTTTCTTAACTCCGGCCGCGCCTGCGGGCGGAGATGTAATAACATAATACGGTTTTTCCATAAATTCCCCAAAATATTTTCAAGCCCGATTAATTCGGCTCATGTTCAATCATTACTTATGAGAACGTAAATACCTAAAAACGAACAAAGTAAAAATGCGCTATTTTATTGACCAATAATAACACATCTATTCATGCGGGTTCCGTGCGAATATCGCTATCGCCCACAACTGTGCAATTAAAAAAACTCCGTTCGCCCGGGTCAATGGGTAATTTGTTACGTCAAAATTACGATTAGATTGATTGGTCTTAACCCATGTTTAACCTGATCTTTACCCAGATCCCGCCCGGCTGAACACGGGTACTTGTGTCGCATCCCTCATGACGCGCCACATCACCACAATGTCATCAAGACGTTGCAACCCAAGCCAAAGTGTCTGTGTGCCGGGTTCGCCATCACATTTCCTGCCAAGGAAACCACCCAGCCCTGCCGTTCGGCGGATCGC
>JBKJLF010000587.1:0-5769 GCA_046597185.1 Burkholderiaceae bacterium
GGATACATCAAACGAATCAACATAAAACGATAAACTGAGGAAATGACATGGCTAACACACAATTGTTCCAAAGCTTAAAAAGCAATCTACCCTGGTCGGATCAGATTAGTAGCAGTAGCAGTAAAGTTTTCAGGCGAATGCAGGTGGGATTACATCGCTCAGGACGAGGTGGTCGCGGGTTCGAATCCCGTCAGCGGCAAATCAGGGCCGCTGTAGCTCAGTGGTAGAGCACCTGTGCCCGGGTATGTGAGTATCCGGGCACGACGATTTCACCAATTTTGTCGCCGCCCCAATAATTTATTAATAATGTTGAAGCCCCTTTTCGTAGCAGTAACGCGAGATGTAGCTTTTGCTTTAAGGCAATTCATCCCCCGCCTGTACGGGCGCATCCGGCACCAGACTTAACTGGTGCTCAAAATCGGCACGTTTGCCAAGCGCGGCTTCGGCTTTCATATAGCCATCCGTCATCACCGCAGCCATTTTTTCGGCGGCAGCGCTGGCAATAAACTGGTTGACCGAAATCGAATCACGTTCGGCAAGTTCCTTGATTTTTTGATGAATCGAAGGCGGTAAGCGGACAGATAGTGTGGTCATGATGGATTCCTTAAAAGCTTCAGAAATTCGCCTGGACTGATGGCATGCACGTTTAATTGCACCGCCCGCCGAAAATCCCTAAGGTTGTGCGTCAAAATATAACGGCTACCCGATGATACAGCACATTCGAGCACCATGTCATCACCCGCATCATGCAAGAATGGCCGCCACAAAACATAAACCGCTTGCTGATGCGCAATAGCGGCCAGGTAGCGCAGAAACCGCAACGTACTGTCCACGGTCGCGTTGGGCGGCATATTTTCTGGCTGGGTCTGCCGCACGAGGCCTTGCCACCTTTGGGTTCAGTCAGTTGTCTGCTGTATGGTATATTTGCGCAACAAAGAAAGGCCAATAACTCACTTTTTTGCTCACATTGCATTACCAAATGCATTTAAATGCGTGAAATTAATTAAACACAGAAGTTTCCAGACAATGTTATTGCCTCCAGGTGTGGATTCGTTTATCATTGCGGCGGCGAAAAATGACCGAGGTAATAATTTCGGTACTCAAAGGCATTGCATGTCGCTATGCCACAAGATTCGCCATCATAAAAACAATCAAGGAAATCCATTATGCTCAAAAAACAGTTGTTGTCCCTTTTGTTGGTAGGCACTTTTTCAAGTATTGGCTCTGCCAGTAGCGCCGCTGACAAGATGGTTTGGATCACGGTAGGAGACGACGCATACAAACATTTGCAGGCACTGTCACCCAAGACAGTGGCCAGCGAAACCCGTGCTTTGACGGCAGGCAAGGCGCTTAAGGCGGGCAAGATTGCGTTGACAAAACAGGAAAAAGTGCATCTGGTGCAAGTAAGCGAAGCATTGTTGCCAGTATTGTCGGCAACGCTGCATGCCCAGACCCACCGTTGCGGCGGTTTCATGTATCACCCCGACGAGGCGGCCGGTCGCGCTGCCCTCGCCTCCACGCTGGCCGCGCCCAGCTTGGTCATGATTCGGCCCAGCTATGCGCTGACCAATCAGGAATTCGTGAATCAGGTTTTGCCAGCCATGCAGGACAGCAACATCGCGCAAACCATCGTCGATTTGTCCACCGGTTTCAAGAACCGCTATTACACCACCAGCAGCGGCGTGAATGCCTCGAACTGGTTGCTGCAAAAATGGCAAAGCATGATCTCAACCCGTGACGACATGTCGGTGACCCAGTTCACGCATCCCGGTTGGCCGCAAAAATCGGTCATCCTGACCATGCCCGGTACGGACAACGGCACCGAGGTGGTGGTCGTGGGCGCGCATCTGGATTCGATCAATTCGGGCGGCAACAACGAAAGCTCGATTGCGCCCGGTGCCGACGATGACGCATCCGGCATTGCCAGCATGACCGAAACGATCCGCGCGCTGGTGGCGTATGACTTCAAGCCGCGCCGCACCATCAAGTTTATTGCCTATGCCGCTGAAGAAGTAGGCTTGCGCGGTTCGGCAGAAATTACCGCCAACTTCAAGGCAAACAATACCCAGGTGGTAGGCGTGATGCAGTTGGACATGACCAATTTCAAGGGTTCGGCCAACGACATTTACATCTTTACCGACTATACCGACAACCTGCAAAACGGCTTTGTTGAAAAGCTGATCAGAACCTACCAGCCCGGGCTGAAGATCGGTTTTGACGTTTGCAACTACGGCTGTTCCGACCATGCATCGTGGAATCGCAACGGTTACTATGCATCGATGCCGTTCGAGTCGAGCTTTGCCGGTGACAACAAGGCGATCCATAGCGCCAACGACACCTTTGCCACCTCCGGCAACCAAGCCGTGCATGCGCTGAAGTTTGCCAAGCTGGCGGCGTCGTATGTGATTGAAATGGGTTACGACGGCCCCGGTCGCCAATTGCCAGCGGACAAGGTGGAAAACTTCAGTGGTACCCTGGCCTCAGGCAACAGCAAACTGTTTGGCCCGTTCAAGGTCGGTATGGGTGGTAGCCTGTTGGCCAAAACCACAGGTACAGGCGACATGGACTTGTATGTGCGCAAAAACGCCGCGCCGACCAGCGACGTAGCCGATTGCCAATCCACCGGCTCCACGTCCAAGGAATCGTGCCGCGTCAGCTTTTCCGCCAACGGTGACGCCTGGGTGCTGGTTGATGGCTATGCGGCTGGCAACTATCAACTGACGGTGAGCTATACGCCGCAGTAAGGCTGGTTTTTTTGCATTGCTTGGAAGCCCGCTGCGTGCGGGCTTTTTTTGGGTCGTTTTTTCAGGGTGGGTTTACATGCTGATCCTTGATACACATGTTTTTTGATGAATCGAAGGCGGTACCCACCAGCGCTATCCTGCATGCGCGCATGGCTGCGCCTTTGCACTTGTAATGCAATACAGCAAGTTAAATTTGCCCCAATGGTAGCACAAACATGCTGGCGTTGAGGCAAACTGCTTTTATAGCAAACCCTGCCGCTGCGCTTCCTGCCAAACGAAAGGCGATTTTCGCTTTAAATAATTGGCGGTAATCTCTTCTATGACATAGTTATTAAACCATTCCGCCCGTAAATTCCTACACCGTGTGTCATCCAGTGCGAGCCGCGCAATAGTTTGCTCAACGACTATCCGGGCTTGCGGTGCTAAACCCGGATTGGGGTAAATATGCCCAATCGATAATTGCAAAAGAAACAGATCTAAAGCCAAGAAGAATGGATCAAGTACATCATCAAAAGCACGCTTACGACTATTCATCCTGCCGCATGCGAGGCGATAATTATTCCATTCATAAGCCAAATCGCCCCGTTTTGATTTGGCAACGTAATGATCAACACTCGAACTACCTGTAACTGGATTAATATACATGCAGGTATAAGCACAAATCCCGCCATAGGCCTGATGCAAGTCATCCAAACATTCGCGCCAATAGCGCTCGATCGTGGTATTGGCTGGCAGGGTTTGATCCAGGGCAATCCCATGCTCATGCAACCATGCCAGCCCCGGTTGCCGCACCCGTTGATCAAAGCTTACCGGTTCTGGCTGCACTGCGACCGGAATCATAACCACCCCTGCTTTTCACCGACATATTGCCAGCGTATCCAAAATGGATCGGTGTCCCCCAACAAGCCGCGCAACTTGCTGTCAACCACCCGCGCCTGTTGCACATCAATACTTGGAGCCTAAAGCACTGCCGCCGCTTCATTCAAGGCCAGCTCAGCATCCAGCGAGCGGGCGCTGGGCAAATCAAACGCATCACTCATCAACCAGTTGGACGCATCGCCCTGGCGCAAGAAAGGCCGTTTTTCAATCAACACCGCCATCTCGCCATTGGCATCCGGCTTCATGTCCAAATCAAACCAGGCATCAATTTGCGGGTCAAACAGCGGTTCAAGCGATGCCATGATCAAGGGCGAATGGGTGGCCATAATCAGTTGTACTTCAAACTCGGTAGCCAGTTTTTGCATTACCGCCAGCAGCGCAGGCACAATCCGGCGTTGCCATTTGGGGTGCAGGTGCCCTTCCATTTCATCCACCAAAAACATCGCCTGGGTCGCCAGTGGTTGCGCCAGCAGTTTGGCGGCGCGTTGGTGCTCTTCCCAGCACCAGACCAAAAAATACGCCAGCGCAATGATGCGGCGCATGCCGGATGACGCATGTACCACCGCCACATCCTTGCCATAGGGCATGCAGATCGTGGGCATGTCGCGCACATCGGCTAGGCTGATGCGGGTTAAATCGCCGGGCAACAACATTTCATCCGGTGCGGGAGATAATACTTTCAAGACTTCGCATAAATAGTCCCAGGCAGCGCCCTTCTCTTTCTGCCAACTGGCCCAGTCGCGGATCAAGCCATTGCACAGCGTTTGTCCATCGCCATCCTGCAATCCATTCCATACCTCAGATTGGTTAAATACAAAGGCTGCGGGTGGTACAAAACTGGCGGATTTGTCCCCGCCACCACGGTTACGCACCGGGTCCCACACTGCAAAACTGCCGTCTGCCATGGCATAAAATAGCAAGCCCACCACACTGGTACTCAGGAATGACGCAGCCTGCCAAGTCTGCGCACCACGAAGAAAGCAACTGAAAAGAGGGTCATGAAAAGTATCCTTGACATACAATGCGTTGATACTGGCGTCACCATCCCCACGCGGCAGCGCCTTTTTGCCCGCAGTCATGCGCGGGTTGACTTCAGCGGGCCACTTGCCCGTGTGCGTCCACCATATAAAATCAAGCAAAAAGCTTTTGCCAAGGCCGTTATCACCGGTGATAACATTCATACGCTCGCCAAATTCCAGCGTCATACTGGTAGCCGGGCCAACATTTTCCAAATCCAGACGCTTCAACATAGTACTTCCTCAGTCACTTTTTTCTGCTTTATTCTGTTTTTGCGCCAAAAAGCGCCACGCATAGCTTAACGCCGCGTATTATGCCATAACCCGCAAGCAAGCCCTAATGGCAGGGTCTTCGTGAACGCCTTCCCGTTCCACCTTGCTGACCACCACTTCTGCGCCGCGCACGTCGAAAACAATTTTATCGTCTACAGAAATATCCAAGAATTGGCGAATTGATTTCAGCAAAGTGATTCGGCCTTTGGGTGTAACAGTCGCAACTTCGTGAATAGTAGGCATGGTAAACTCCTTCGGTGATTATGGTGAATGTAAAGAAATTCCCTTACTTTGGCAAGTGTTTGGAGTATTCTCCCGGAAGTTTGCCCACATCCAAGTCTCTGATCACTATCCCGGCCTTCGCCGCCCCATCTCAACTGATTATAAATATTTATCCAAAAAGATAATTTCAAGAAGAACATTTTTTAAACCAAGCTCACGAAAATCCATTTTTCCCCATATATTTCAGAGAGTTATCCAAATCCACCCACCCCCAACAAAAACCTGGCACACCCCTTGCTATAGCAAACACATCGAAACAGCAACACCTGGTCTACCCAAGCGGGATAGAATAACAGCAGTTAAAGAAAGAGCACAATATGAAACACGATGATTTTGATGTCATGAACGTAGAAGGCGCAAGCCATGTCAAGATGTGGACCCGTGGTGTCACGGTGGATGACGGCGCTAAAAAGCAATTGAGCAACACCGCCAGAATGCCGTTTATTTACAAACACCTGGCCGTGATGCCGGACGTACACGTGGGTAAAGGTTCCACCATCGGTAGCGTCATCCCTACCCTGGGTGCGATTATTCCGGCAGCCGTAGGGGTGGATATTGGTTGCGGTATGATGGCC
>JBKJLF010000618.1:0-7213 GCA_046597185.1 Burkholderiaceae bacterium
GATTGTGGTGGGCGTCATCAATGCCAGTGCGGAAAGTGCGCAACTGGCATTGGCCATGCCCGCCATCCCGCCCCAATTGCAAGCGCCATTCGCAGACACCCACCAGCAAACCGGCCAGCAAGATAGCGAACAAAGCGAACAAAGCGAACAATACGAGGCAACGCGCATGGCCAGATCATAAGCAGCGCACCCGATTTGTCATGCCATGCCGGGGCAGCACGCAATTTAGGTGCGCCAGCGCACAGACTCCCGGTTCCCCATCGTCAATACTGGCTTTCACACCAACAATTTACGCCAAAGCGATGGGGGCTACACCAAATGTCCAATAAAATTCTCCTGATCACCACCGATGCGGCCACCGAACAAATATTGCGCACCTTGCTTGATGCGGCAAAGGACAAAGCCTTTCAACTCGAATGCATACAGCAGTTGGACGAGGGCTTAAGCCGGATCGGGCGCGGTGAAATCGACGCCATTATCCTCGACCTGGCCCTGCCCGGGTCCGACCAAATCGACTGTTTTAATCAAATTTACCCTGCCGCCCCGCATATTCCCATCATCACACTGTGCGAGTCGGACCACGAAGCATTGGGCATCCAGAGCGTGCATTGTGGGGCGCAAAGTTATTGGTTGAAGGGTAGCCTCAATTCTTATCTGATTGCGCAAGGATTAAGCAGCGTGATTGCGCGCAAAGTGCTGGAAGATTCGTTTTACCTGGAAAAAGCACGCGCCGAAATTGCCTTGAATTCGATTGGTGACGCCGTCATTTGTACCGATTTGGCTGGCAATGTCAATTATTTGAATATCGCTGCCGAAAAACTCACCGGCTGGGGCCGTGATGAGGCGCACGGGCACTCGATTTGCGATGTGTTTAAAATCATCAATGGCACCACCCGCAAAGCCGAGCGCGACACAGTGGAACGGGTATTACAATACAATCGCACCATCGGCCTACCACCCGACACCGTACTGATACAGCGCGATGGCGGTGAAGTACCGATTGAAGATAGCGCCGCCCCGATCAACGATTGGAGCGGCAGGCGCACGGGCGTCGTGGTGGTGTTTCATGATGTGACGGCAGCCCAGTGCATGAGCAAGAAAATGGCCTGGCTGGCGCAGCATGATTTTCTGACCAAATTGCCCAACCGGATGATGCTGAACGACCGCATTGACCAGGCCATTGCCATTGCGCGGCGCAATGAGAGCCAGTTGGCGGTATTGTTTTTGGACCTGGATAACTTCAAGCATATTAACGATTCGCTCGGCCATGCCATTGGCGATTTACTGTTGCAATCGGTCGCCAGCCGCCTGATGACCTGTGTGCGCGAGTCTGACACCGTGAGCCGCCAGGGCGGCGATGAATTTGTGATTTTGCTGGCCGAGAGTGACAGCGAAGTCAACACCGCCAGCACGGTGAGTAAAATTTTGCATGTATTGGCCAACCCGCACCGACTGCCCAAGTGCGAACTACACATCACCACCAGCATTGGGGTCAGCGTGTATCCATCTGATGGGGTGGACGCAGAAACCCTGATCAAGAGTGCCGACACCGCCATGTACCACGCCAAACAGCAGGGCCGCAACAATTACCAGTTTTTTCGCGCCGACATGAATTTGCGTGCGGTCGAGCGCCAAAAAATTGAAGCTTATTTACGCACCGCGCTGGAAAAATGCGAATTTCTTCTGTACTACCAACCCAAGATGAATCTCAACACCGGTTTAATTACCGGAGCCGAAGCGCTGATCCGCTGGAACAATGCCGACCTTGGCATGGTCATGCCGCTGCGCTTTATTTCGGTGGCCGAAGACAGCGGCTTAATCGTGCCCATTGGGCGCTGGGTCTTGCGTGAAGCCTGCCTGCAAGCTAAACGCTGGGTCGATGCCGGCTATGCACCGATGACGATTTCGGTGAATATTTCGGCGGTCGAATTTCGTCAAAAAGATTTTTTTGAAGGCGTGCGCGCCATTTTGCAAGATACCGGCATGGATGCGCACCAACTGGAACTGGAAATTACCGAAAGCGTGTTGATGCGAGACGCGCAAATCAGCATCGCCGTTTTGCACGAATTAAAAGCCATGGGCATCAAGCTGGCGATTGATGATTTTGGCACCGGTTTTTCCAGCTTAAGCTATTTGGAACAATTTCCGCTGGACGTGCTCAAGATCGACCAATCGTTTGTGCGCGATATTATGAATAATGGCAGCAACCGCGTGATTATCAATGCCGTCATTGGCATGGGTAACAGTTTGCAATTACGGGTGGTGGCCGAAGGAATAGAAACCCAGGGCCAGCTTGACTATTTGCAAACCCAATTATGCCAGGAAGGCCAGGGCTTTTTCTTGAGCCACCCCTTGACCGTTGATCAATTCAACCACGCATTGAGCGATGCCGCACAGGCAAAGACACGCCAGAACGAGACGGTGAGCAAACTTAATTACGTGGCTTACGTAGATTAAGCATATTTACAACTGTATTTGAAAAAATCATATTTACTATACCTTATGTGCGCTACCACACTTACAGCCCGTTAGATTAAGCTCAAACTATCAATTCAGTCACTTTTCAGAAAGGAAACATGATGAACTATCTAGAGCGCGATGTCTACGGCACGGTCAAACGCCAAAGCAAACAAGCCACTTGCCCGACAAAAATGGGGACATTGATGGGCGTCCACACGCTTATTGGCGACAAGGTTTGCAATCTCAAACAAGAACCGCTGGGCGACATCAAAGAAATTTTTGTCGATACCAGTACTGGCAGAATTACGTTTGCGGTGTTATCGTCCAACGGCCTGTTTACCATGGGCGACAAAATGTTGCCAGTGCCGTGGGCGGCGCTCAAGCTGGACCAGGACAACCACTGTTTTGTTCTCGATATCCGCAAAGACCGTTTTGAAGACGCGCCCGGTTTTGATGTGCAGAATTGGCCGAATATGGCTGACCAGGTTTGGTCGGCTCGCATCCATCGTTATTACCAGGTCAGAATGTGAGTATGTTGTAAAGATTCTACGGTGGTCAGATCAAGTTTTATGGTGTGCAGCGCAATTCATTCACAACAAAGCACAGCCATCAGGCTCCCCCCCCTCAGACCACCGCTCACCGTGCCGGTATCGTTCAGGCAATCAATCAAGTCGCACACTGCATGTAAAAAATCAGGTTCTTCATTAAAATACCCAAAACAGATCAGAATGTAAGCCAGGGATTGGGACATTACCTGAATTTAATGGTTGGTGTTTTCGATATAAAAATAGTCGTAAGGCTGTTACACTACGGTTTTTTATACTTGGAGCCGCCCATGACTTTACTGCACAAATTTCTGGCCTGGTTGGCCGCGCTGTTTCGTCCGCACGGCACAAGCGTGCCGGAACCCCTGGCCAGCTTCAGTTCTGAGCGCATCAGCGTTAAAACGCAAGGGGCTGGCGGCGATGTCATTCTCATTCCCGGTTTAAACTCGTCGCCACGGGTGTGGGCAGAAATGATTGCCGCCGTGCCCGGTTATCGCTACCATTTGCTACATTTTTCTGCAATGACAAACCATGGGGCGGGTTGAATTTCGATCCGGCTTCATCGTTCCCAAGATCGAACCATCAAAATATTACCGGAGAGATGATCATGACAGCGCAACCAGGCACCAAACCTGCAAAAGCGAAAAAACCCGCAAAACCCCGAATGACATTCACCGCAGCCATGAGCGCGTTGCAGCAAGCGGGGTCGGAGCAAACGCGCAAGACTTACCTGCGCCATGGCGCGCAAGAACCGATGTTCGGGGTCAGTTTCGCCAGCTTGAAGCTGCTGCACAAAGCGATTGGTGTGGATCACGAACTGGCGCTTGCGCTGTGGGACAGCGGCAACCTGGACGCACGCAATCTGGCGGTGAAGATTGTGGACCCATTGCAGATGTCGGCGCAGCTTCTCGATGAATGGGCGCGCTGGGACGTGCCACGAACCTGCGGTGCCTACGTGGCAGAAGTGGCCAGCGAGGGTGACCATGCCATATCTCGCGTCAGTGCCTGGCTCGCCTCTCCAGAGGATGCGCAGCGTGCAACGGGCTGGACGCTGGTGGGTGTGCTGGCGATGCGGGATCAGAATTTGGCGGACGCCTGGTTTCTTGATTGTTTGGCAGAGGCCGAAAAGGCGATCCACCAAGCAGCGAACACGCTACGCGGCCCAATGAACCTGGCACTGATTAAAATCGGTTGCCGAAATGCCGCCTTGCGTGAGGCGGTCATATCTGCCGCGCAGCGAATCGGCAAGGTCATCATCGACCATGGCGACACCGCCTGCAAGACGGCAGATGCAAAGGCAGACATCGACAAGGCGTGGGCGCATTCGACATCGAAGGGCTTTGACAGCCCCGCAGCCCAAGAGCGGACACGCGAATCTGCGCGGCTGCGCTGCTGACAGGCAAGGTTGCCACGCCGGAGCCAGTATCTGATCGATATGGCTGCCCGGCGTTTTAAGCACGTTACTGTGGTTTCAGTTGATCCGCCTCCGGTATCAAAATCACAATCTCATGTGCGACATGTATGCGCACGCGGGTGTGTACGCCAAACCCGGCCAAGGCCAGCCAGTGCCCACTCAAATGTATCCGTGGGACGGCGGGGTTACTGGCAGGGGCAGCGCCCGCGCCAACCGTAACCCGCCGCCGGGGCCTGATGCGCGCAGGGCAGCAATGCTTGGGTGGCTTGGGTGGCTTGGGGGCGGCCTCAATGCTGGCCTGGCGGGCCAGTAAGGATTGCAGTAATGCGACTAACTCGGGGGGAAGCGGGGTGGTGCTGGGGTGTGAATTGGTGGATGCGGGTGCAATCCGTGTATCATTCGGCTTAGCCATGGTCAACTCCGTTAAGTTTGCTTGATTGTGGTTAGCGGGTTGCTGGTGGTGGTTCACCAGTAGCCCGCGCTGTTTTTTGTCTTGCGACTGGGTTATTATACAGAGTATTTGGCGCGGCGTGGCAATAAATTTTTATATATTTATGATAATTTATAGAATATTATAGTGCACTTTGGAAAAACCCCATTTTCACAGGAATCTGCCATGTCAAGCCGAAATATCGTTCTCACCGCCCACCAAACTGATTGCGCCGATGGCTTGATCAGTTCTGCTCACGATCAAAATGCCATCGCGGCCTTACGAGAAGCCGCACGTATCGGGATTGCGGATATTGAAGCTGGCCGCTTCGTCACTTTTTGGCAGCAGCGGTGGAAGCAATGCGCGGCCATGCGCTCAGTTTGCGCGTGCTGGGCGCGTACCTGCATGATGCGTATGGGGGTGACGTGCGCCAGCGTGGCCAAATTGATTTTGATAAGGCTGATCAGGAAGAGCAAAACGGCCATGCCTTCCGCGTGATTGGGCAATATATGGGGCAGCAAGCCCAGCACGGCTTGCACGGTAATGCGCAAGCCGCGACGAAAGATTGACCGCGATGCGTACAGACGGCAGGCCCGCATTTTGCCAGGCCTTATTCTGAATGCACGCGGTTCGGATCACCCAGGTGCCAATCGGCCCGATCAGGCCACATTCCTCGGCCAAGCCGATGAAGCGCAGTGGCGATACGACGCCCATTTCAGGATGATTCCAGCGGATTAACGCTTCCAGACCGACGATCCGGCCCGAGCGCAGGTCAACCTGCGGCTGGTAATGCAACACAAACTCATTCCGCTCAAGCGCGTGGCGCAACGCCTGCTCAAGGTGAACCCGCTCCTGCAAGCGCTGATTCATCTCGTTGGTAAAAAATTGAAAGTTGTCTCTGCCGCTCTCCTTGGCGCGGTACATGGCGATATCCGCATGTTCGACCAGACTTTCGGGCGTTTCTCCATCGATCGGATACACCGCCACCCCCATGCTGCAAGTGAGCGAAAATGTTCTCTCCTCAATAATCATCGGTTCCGCAATGATCGCCATAATGCGCTGCAAGGTACTGATCGTTAAACCACTGTCTTCCGGGCAGCGGATGACCAGTACGAATTCGTCGCCGCCTAGCCTGGCCACCGTATCGGATTCGCGCAAAGCCGATTGCAAACGCTCGGACATCGTATTGAGCGGTGCGTCACCAGATTGGGTGATAAACGAGGGTAACACCTGCCCCCGGTTGTCTTGGGCGATGAACGATGGCAAGTCATCGGCATGCTCTTGCAACAATTGGGCGACTTTTTGCAATTTCGGAAATTTCTCGCGCAATTGAGCCTGCACCTGCGCCATCCGTAACGCGGCGCGCACCCTCGCCTTCAATTCGGCTGGTGAAAAAGGTTTGGCGATATAGTCGTCCGCCCCGGTGTCCAGTCCCGACACGCTGGCGTCGGCGCCGCCTCGCGCGGTCACCAGAATGACAGGGATATGGGAAAATTTGGGGGAATTCTTGATGCGTGCGGTCAGACCGAGACCGTCGAGTTCCGCCATCATGACATCAGACACGACCACATCGATCCGATGGCGCTGGAGCAAATCCCATGCGTCCAAACCGTGGACCGCACTGATGACGTTACATTCGGACGTCAAGAGTTCTTTAATATAGGTCCGCATGTCCGGATTGTCATCAACCACCAACACCGTTGGCAGCGCCATCGCGCCTGATGCGATCTCTTGCTCACGGGCCGGAGGCGCGATGTGACGCCCCTCCTGGAAGCGCACATTGCGCAGCATCGATTCGGTCGCAGTCATGCTGCGCGTGAAGACCTCTTGGCTTTCGTCGGCGAGCGCCGCCAGCTTTTCGGTTCCGCGCGAAAGCCGCACAAAAAAGCGCGAACCTTGCCCCGCAACACTCTCAACGCCGACCGAGCCGCCCATTAACTCCGCCAATTCTTTCACTAGCGCCAAGCCGATACCCGTGCCGCTGTGGGTGCGCGTGGCCGAGTTGTCAACTTGCTGAAAACGATTAAACAACAACGGTAATTTGTCTGCCGCGATGCCTATGCCCGAATCGGCCACGGCGAATTCAAAGCCATCGTCCGGGGTCGCGCGCCAATCCACCCAAGTTAAGGCAAAAGTGTGCATTTAAATGAATTATTTTAAATATTTATTATATTTTACTTGACACGAAAATAAAAATTAGCTCGCAAGTGTGAATTTTTTATTCCACTACCTGCCATGTCCATTCTAACCACACTGTTTCAAGATTTCGCCGCCCGACTATGTTCAACAGAATTTCTTCACGAAGCCCGCCATGTCGGCCATCCGACCGCGTTTTCGCGCTGTCGCAAGCTGCCCTTGCCGACA
>JBKJLF010000629.1:0-5887 GCA_046597185.1 Burkholderiaceae bacterium
CCCAAACCGGCAGCACCTGCGCCCTGGATAGCCCGAATGTGTATACCGTCAACATGAACCACGGCACTACCGCTACCGCAGCCCACACGTTCACCTGCCCACGTAATACCGTGAAAGCGATCAACGGTGCCTTCTCACCCATGAACGATGCGCATGCCTTTGGTATTGCCACCTTCAATATGTACCAAAGCTATTTGGGGATTCGCCCGATCAGCCAAAAATTGAAAATGCGTGTGCATTACAATTCGTCCTACGAAAATGCCTTCTGGGATGGCCAACAAATGACCTTTGGCGATGGCGCTACCACCTTCTATCCATTGGTGTCGCTGGACGTGGCCGCGCATGAAGTGAGCCATGGCTTTACCGAGCAAAATTCCGGTCTGGTGTATTCGAACCAGTCCGGTGGTATGAATGAGGCGTTTTCGGATATGTCCGGTGAAGCAGCAGAGTACTTCTCCCGTGGCACCAACGACTTCCTGGTGGGCGCAGAAATTTTCAAAGCCTCCGGCGCATTGCGTTACATGTGTAATCCATCACAAGACGGTCGCTCGATTAACAATGCCTCCCAAATGACCAGCTCAATGGACCCGCACTACAGCAGCGGTGTTTACAACCTGGCATTCTGTAACCTGGCCAAGACCACCGGCTGGAACACCAAAATGGCCTTCCAGGTGATGGTGCATGCGAATGACCTCTATTGGACCGCCAACAGCACCTTTAATGCAGGTGCCTGCGGCGTGGAAAAAGCAGCCGCCGACAAGGGCTATTCTGTGGCAGCGGTAACGGCGGCATTCAATACCGTGGGTGTGAGCTGTAGTGGTGGTGGCGGCACCACTGGCGGCGGCCCCTTGACCAAGGGTGTAACGGTGTCGGGCATCTCGCTCGCAACCGGCGCCACCAATCTGTATACCTTTGCGGTGCCAGCAGGTGCTTCCAACCTGACCTTCAACCTCTCCGGCGGTACGGGTGACGGCGATATCTACGCCAAATTCGGTAGCGCCCCCACCACCACCACCAGCTTCGAGGCCAAATCAGACGGCAGCACCAACACCGAAGCCATCCCACGGGCGGTACGGGCGATGCGGACATCTACACCAAATTGGGTGTCGCACCAACCACCACTTCCTACCAGGCCAAATCGGATGGTGCCACCACGGTTGACACCATTACCCTCAATGCGCCAGCCGCCGGTACGTATTACATCCTGCTCAAAGCCTATACCACATTCAGTGGTGTGACCTTGACAGCAACGTATTAATCCGACTGCGAAATAGTAAAAACTTGAAGTCCGCTCCTTTGGGGGCGGATTTTTTTATTTGCCAATGACGCAAACGTCAGTTTTGGGAATGACGGGGCGACCGTCGTCGGGCGATGATCCGAATGCCAGGGGCGGAGTAGTTACCGTTTTTCCAACTGCTTTAAATAAGCGTTAATGGTTGCGGCGGTTTTTGTGGTGCCCTGGTATACCCCGCGCTGCCCGGTTGCCAGCAAAATGCCTGCCTTGAGCCAGCTTTGGCGCATGTGTGCCGGCACGCCGCGTGCGGTAAGTTCGGCTGCCGTGAGCGTTTTTTTGGCAGCAACTTTGGGTAGCGCTTTGGGTGTGGCTTTGGGTGTGGCTTTGGGTGTGGCACTGACAATCGGCACGGGCGAATCGCCCAAATCGATGCCAAACAAGGCCGACAGATCGGTGCCTGCCAAGTTCTGGTCCTGGTCCTGCCCGGCAGCCGGCACCTTGGCCACTGACAAATTGACCGCTTGCTGTATCAATTGCGCCGGGTCAACCTGGCGCAGCAAAAACAGCAATTCGGGCTGACTATCCAGCCGCGCACCCACCCCATATAGCGTGGCGGCAATATGCTTGCACATCGAGGCAGAATCCGGGCAACTACAACGAAAGCTGATTTGCCGTGGCGTGGGAAACAAGCCCGTGCCCTGGCGCGCCACCACCTCCATCACCCCCGTCGATAATTTGCCCTGCAACAAATCCAACATCGAGCCAACTTGGCCGGCGCAGTCTTTTAAAATACCTTGCCAGATTGCCGACTCCAACGGTTTAATGGCGATGATGACCTCATACACCTCCGAGCCAGCCACCAGTGCCGTGACTTTTTCACCGCTGATCTGCAAATCCACCACCGAGCCGTTGCACACATAGCTGCGCCCACGCGGCAGGCGGTTGGCATAGTCGCTGTAATGTTCCAAATTGTCGCACCACTTTTTGCCCCAAAACGAGCGCGCAATAGTGCGTTTTTCAATCACCACAGGCAAGCAGACCCGGCCTTTTTTCTGCAAGGCCGCCACCGCTTTTTCTGCCTTGCGCTTTCTTTCGCCCACCGAGACATATTTGCCCCAGCCGCCTGAATAATATGACATAGTCTCTCCTTAAGTTTCAAGTTGCGCACTGTGAAGGTCGAGCGTGACCATGCGAATCAGTTCGTCATTACTCATCTCGGTGAGGCGCTTTTCCGCACCGCCTTCCAATAATTCGTTGGCCAAACCGGTTTTAGCTTCGATCAACGCATCGATTTTTTCTTCGATGGTGCCGCGACAAATAAATTTGTGTACCAAAACATTCTTTTTTTGCCCGATGCGGTAGGCGCGGTCGCTGGCCTGATTTTCCACCGCAGGGTTCCACCAGCGGTCAAAATGGATCACATGTGACGCCGCCGTCAAATTCAAACCGGTGCCCCCCGCCTTGATCGAGAGCACAAAAAACGGTGGTCCGGCAGCGTGCCCACCGGCTGCGCTTTGCTGAAATTGTTCCACCAGGCTCTTGCGCGTTTTGACCGGGGTGCCGCCATGCAATACCAGGCCGCTGCGCTGAAACACGGTTTGCAGAAAATCAGCCAGCGGTTGGGTCATTTCTTGAAACTGGGTGAAGACCAACACTTTTTCCTGGCGCGCGGCGATTTCTTCGCAAATTTCCCGCAATCGGGCAAATTTGCCACTCGCGGTGGCGACAAAATCGCCATCGCCCAGCCATTGCGCCGGGTGGTTGCAAATTTGCTTGAAGCGGGTTAAAAACGCCAGCACCGCGCCGCGTCGGGCAATACCATCCACATTCTCCAGTTGCCGCGCCAGCGCTTGCACGGCATCCTGATACAGGCTTACCTGCAAACGCGAGAGCGTGCAATACGCCTTGACCTCGGTTTTGTCGGGCAGGTCAGCAATGATGCGCTTGTCGCTTTTCAAGCGCCGCAATATATACGGTTGCACCAGATTGCGCAGGGGCGCGTAATTGGCATTTTGTTCCAACTGCTTGGCGAAAGCGCCAAAGGCTTTGGCGTTGCCCAGTAAGCCGGGGCAGATAAAATCAAACAGCGACCATAAATCCCCCAACCGATTTTCCACCGGCGTGCCCGAGAGCGCAAAACGCACCCGGCTACGCAAGTTTTTGGCGGCGCGGGTTTGCTGGGCAGCCGGATTTTTAATCGCTTGCGCTTCGTCCAACACCACAATCGACCAATCGCAAGCCAACAAAGCGGGCAGGCGGATCAGGCAGCCGTAGCTGGTGATGACCACATCCACTTGCCTAAAGGCGGCAACCTCCAGCGCGGCCAATTCGCGGCTCGGCAAGGCGCTCGGGTGCGCCACCAGGTAACGCAAGCCGGGCGCGAATTTGGCAATTTCGCCTTGCCAATTGGCGATCAGCGAAGCGGGCAACACTAATAAATGGGGGCCAGTACCGGGTGCGTTGCCGCTTGGTTCGCTACCATGGTTGGCAAGGTGATTGGCCTTGTGGCTGGCCTTGTTGGGCTTGTGGCTGGCTGATTCCTGCTGCGCCAATAAAAACAGCGACAATACCTGTATCGTTTTACCCAAGCCCATATCGTCGGCCAGGCAGCCGCCCAAACCGAGCCGATTTAGCAGATGCAACCAGCGTACCCCATCTTGCTGATAGGGCCGCAATTGCGCTTTGAGCACGCTACCCGGCAGCTTGGCAGGGTTGGTCGATTGCGCATTGGCCGGATCGCGCAAATCTTGCAACACGCCTTTGAGCCAATCGCCCGCCACCACCTGTGACCAGGCCGGGCTGGTCGCCGTCATCATCGGCTGACCCTTGGCCGCGTCACTCACCCCCGCCAGCAAGCGCATGCCTTCCAGAAAAGAAATCCCTTCCCCGCTTTGGGTGAGATTGCGCTGCACTTGTTGCCAATGCGCCAGCACGGCTTTAAGTTGATCCTGATCCACTTCAACCCAACGCCCTTTCAGACGTACCAAACCGGAACCCGCCGCCAGTACCTCGGCCATTTCGGCTTCGGACAAGCTATCATCGCCCAGCGCATAGGCGAGCCGAAAGTCGAGCAATGCGCCCATGCCAAGGCCAGCAGCGCTTTGGCCGATGTTAACTTGCACCTGGGGCCGCGTGGCATGGCGCGCCTGCCACCAGTCGGGAATGCGCACCACAATGCCGCTCGCTTCAAACTGCGGGATGTTTTGCAAAAACTGCCAGGCGTCCTGCGGTGTAAAAGCGCGCGGCTGGTAAATTGCGCCCGATTCGAGCAAGGCGGCCAGCCAGGGGCAGGCTTGCGCCGCCTTATGCACAGGCAGCAAAAGTTGTAACAAGGCGCGATGGTTTTCGCTGCCGGCGCTGCCAGCGTAGTCTTGCAGGGCGCGCCCCAGGGGCAAGTGCTGCACTTTGGCTTGCTGGTTAATGGCGCTGGCATAGGTGGCCAGGAAGGCAAACGGCAGATCGGGGTTGGCCTTGTTTTCAGCCAGATGAAAGCAAACCCGGCCCAATACGTTCCAGCTTGGGTGTTTGCTGGCCAACCATGCCAGCACATCGCCCTGCTGCGCGGCAATTTGGTTGCGCGCAGTTTGCAGCAAATCGTCCCATAATGCCAACAGATGCGGCAAGCCCAGGTATTCCGCACCCGTCATTAACGGAATGCCCGCCAGCAGTTGGGCCAGCGCTTCTTGCGGTGCAGGCAGAGTGACGCTTTGCCACTGCCCGGCCAAATCGGCACAGGCGCACCAGCGTGCCATGAACAAATGGCCAATTTCGCGCCCAAACGCCAGCGTGGGCGGCAACGGCACAGCGAGCTCGACGGCACCCAAATGCAACAAGCCGCCGGCGCTGTCGGTTTGGAAAGCGCTGCGGATGCGGCTGGTGAGGGCGGGGCTAAGGGCGGGGCTAAAGGTGGAGCTAAGGGCGGGGCTAAAGGTTGTGGCGGATTCTGGCTGCGCACTGGTGCTGAGGAAAAACTGGCCGCTTGGCGCAATGGCCAAGGTAATGCCCTCGCCCTTGGGTTCAAGGGCGAGATCGGTAGCAGCATCCAGTGTGAGGGGGGCTTGGGTAGAGCTCATGTGCGCTATTATACCCGCTAATTCGCCCGCATCACCTTGACAATCCCATCCAGCCATTCCACAAACAAGGCAAAGGTCGCGTCTACCATCGCCATCGCATGCCGATATTGCGCCTCCTCAAGTGGCAATTGCTTGAAGGGTTCATCGGCTTCGCATGAACAACTTAAATGAAACGCCACCTCGGCCTGATCCTGGTTCACCAAATGCCCGGTTTCCAGTGCCAGATGGTAATCGCCAAAATAACGGTATTCAATACCGGTTGCCGCCGTCAATTCATTGGCCAGCCGGGCGGTGGCATGAAACATCACCAGCCCGGTCGCTTCACCCGCTTCAACAATGGCAAAGCGGATGACCGGGTCGCTCCCTTCCACGTGGATCAGGCGGGAATATTCGTGTAGTAGCTTGCGGTTGTGGCGGTTGGCCAAATCCGACCATAAAAAACTGTACATGACCCCCGACATATCTGGCACCGACTCACCTTTGCTGCGCAGGCAGGCAATCGTATGATCCGATTCCAGCCGATGATCTTCCTGGGCACGACCCGGTATCAAATGCTCATAGGGTTGCAACAACAAATCGC
>JBKJLF010000856.1:0-11093 GCA_046597185.1 Burkholderiaceae bacterium
CAAACGTGATTTGCCCTGCGCCTTTGCCGCACACATCTTCAAAGCTGATGGTGGCTTGGTTGAGATGGCGTTTGGCGAGCGAATCCATATCGTGCCGCATATGCGCTTCCAGCACGTAGGACGCGAGCATGGTGTCGTGCGCAATGCCGCGCAGTTCCACCCCTTGGTTGAGGAAGATGTGGCTATCGTATTTGAGGTTTTGCCCGACTTTGGCGCGCGCCGGGTTTTCCAGCCAGGGTTTCAGTTTTTGCAGCACCAGCTCGCGCGGCAATTGCGCTGGCGCGCCGGGGTAGCAATGCGCCACCGGAATATACGCCGCCACGCCGGGTTGGCAGCATAGCGAAATGCCGACCAATTGCGCCGTCATCGGGTCGAGCGAGGTGGTTTCGGTATCGACCGAGGTCAGTTCGGCTTGTTCGATTGTGGTCAGCCAGGCGTCGAGTTGCTCGGGCGTGGTGAGCATTTCGTATTTGCGTTCGAGCGGTGGGAACATGTCCATTGATTGGCCGGACTGGGTTGGCTGGGCTGGCTGCGCTGTTGCCGCCGTTGCCTCATTTGCATCACCCGTGGCGCTGGCACTATGCGCGGTGCCGGGCGTGTGTGCGCCAGCGCTGGCAGCCGGGTTGGCCTGGGCCAATTGAGGATGAGCGGCCAGCAGTTCGCGCAGCAGGCTTTTGAAGCCGTACTCGATGAAAAATGCATGCATCGCGCTCACGTCTTCCGGCTGCGCTGGCAAGGATGCTTCGATGCTTTGCATATGTTCGGACAAATCGCAATCGGTTTTCACGGTAATTAAAACCCGCCCCTGCGGCAGCCAATCTAGCGTCTGGCGCAGGTTTTCGCCCACCACGCCGCCAATCTCGGCGGCATGTTGCATTACGCCTTGCAGCGTGCCATATTGCTGCAACCATTTCACGGCCGTCTTGGGGCCGCATTTGGTGACGCCGGGCACGTTATCGACGGTATCGCCGATCAGGGTTAAATAATCGATGATCAATTCGGGCGGCACGCCAAACTTGGCCAGAACGCCAGCTCGATCGAGCTTTTCATTGGTCATGGTGTTGATCAGGGTGACGTTGTCATTCACCAGTTGCGCCAAATCTTTGTCCCCGGTGGAAACCACGGTATTCATGCCGCGCGCGGTGGCGGCCACGGCCAGGGTGCCGATCACGTCATCGGCTTCGATGCCCGGCACCATTAAAATCGGCCAACCCATGGCGCGCACGGCCTGGTGAATGGGTTCAATCTGGCGCGCCAGGTCTTCCGGCATTGAGGGGCGCTGCGCCTTGTATTCGGGGTAGAGATCATCGCGAAAGGTTTTGCCTTTTGCGTCGAACACGCAGGCGATGTAGGAGGCGGGGTAATCGATGCGCAGGCGGCGCAGCATATTCACCATGCCATGCATCGCCCCCACCGGAAAACCGTCCGCGCCGGGCGGGTGGCGCAGGTCTGGCATGGCGTGGAAGGCGCGGTACAGATAGCTGGAGCCGTCAACTAGTAGCAGGGTATTATTCATGGGAATTAGCGCTCTTTTTGATGAAATGGGTAGGTTAGGTGAAATTAAAATGGCGGTGCCGTTTTAGGCAAACAACCTCGCTGGCAATGTGGTCTCAATTGCACAAAGCGATGCATGCATCGCCGTTTGTTTAAGCATTGTGTCGGTATAGGCCAGGCGCAACAATCGCACGACTTCCTTTTCGGCCATTTGCTGGTGACCAATGGTGCGCCGCAGGCCTTGCGCAAGTATCCGCACCGTATCATGTCCTTGACAATAGGCCCACTGCGGCGCAGCAGGGCAGTGCGCAATCAGTGCCGCCTCAAGATCCGCGGGTTTTGCAAGTTTGCGGTACTCGTCCATCAAGCCTGCCAAGTCCAAAGACCAATCAGTGTTCGACACAAAGCGGTACGGTGAAAGCCCATTAAAATCCACGCAATGCCCGGCAACACTGTTCAAAAACCGAAGACGGCCAAATTCGCTGGCTGTACGTTCGATGTGTTCAATAACCGATATGCCTCTGCTCCTTTCAAATTCAGCCAAAAGAACACTGTCTGCGTATTCGTACAACAACTTATGGAGTGCAGCACTATTGAGTAGTGTTGTCTCCAAATCATTGGCATCCGTCTGCACCAGGATATGCGGTGTATAGGGTGGCGTACCGTGGAGGCGGTCAAAATCGGCATCATATACCCCGGTAACGCCAGCAATTGCGGCCTGGTCAATTTTAAGGGATGCGCCTATCAGGTTGGGCCGCCCGCCGCAATCAATCAGCGAGACGTTATCGCGCTTGAGGTAATGTTTCCAAAACTTACTGTCATCCTCGCCTTCAACCAGGAAATGAACGCCATTAAAAATCGAACGCATCATATGGATTTCGCTGACGATGATGCCGGGGGTTTTGCTTGCATTCAGGGAAGTGGGCATCATGGTGGCCAAATCAGTTCTCCTGTTCAGGCGAGAGTACCACCAGCAGTTCAGAATGATCCCCAACAATATACGGCGAATGCGTTGCCATCAGCACGTCGAAACGGGCCAGACGGATGATGTCCAATAGATCGTCCATAAAACTTTTTTGCCAACTGATGTGAAGCGATAATTCCGGTTCGTCGATCAGCACCAGCGTGTTTGGCTTGACCTTAAATAAAAGGTCATACAACAGCACAAGTTCGTGCTGCTCGCCGGAAGACAGCGCGGAAACAGGAATGGGTTTGCCATCCTTTCCGAAAATGGCCAGCCCGGCTTCGCGCGAAACCATGACCTGTTTATTGATAAACTTCCGATTCAACACACCAAGCAATATTTCAACGCGTCCAGCAAGTTCTTCCAAAGCTGCCAACTTCTCCTCGGTATCGCTTGCGTATACCGACATGACCGCCACCTGCTCCGATTTTAAAGCATCAAGTTGGGCGATTTGCAGGGGATAGGATTCCTGTACCGCATCACCGCTATCGAGAATGCCAATTTTTTTCAAGCGCTCACGGGTTTCTTCAACCCGTTGCATCTTTTCTTTGAGCTGCTCAATAGTGAGGGGAGTAAGGGTTTGCTGCAATAATCGTTGCGGAAAGGTCTGGTCAAGTTTTTGTGATTGCTTGGCATAGGTGGCCAGCGCGCTCTCAAGTTTTCGCTTCAAATCACGCGAATACTCTTGGACGGTATTAGTCGCTTGCCGTTCCGAATCTGGGCGGAACCCACGCTCCTCTGGAAAATTCGAGAGCCTGATCAGGCGTTGCGCTTCAATCAAATGAACATTAATCCGCCCACGCAACTCACGCAAACCCTTGGGTTCCCGATTTGCCAATTTTTTGGCCTCTCTAGGCATGTATTCATTTGCGCGGGCAATCAGTTCATCTGGGCCGATAGTTTCGTCCGTTCGCCTGTCAATCCATTCGTCTGGCCCTATCTGGGATAAAAACCGCATCTGTTCAGCCACTAGGCCAGCCAAGCGCCGAGTATTTAGTAACTCGCCCTCCAAGCTCGATGTTTGCTCATCGCCTTCATTTGGCGTAAAGCAAAGAAATATCCTTTGTGGCGCACTTGAGTTGCCTTCAATTTTAATCTGTGCCAAACTGTTATCGGAGAAAAGCATCTCGAAAGATTCAAATGGAACACGCAAGATTTCATGGTAGCGCCCATTCAGAAAAGCATAAATCAATTTCAGCAAAACAGTCTTGCCAACGCCATTCGGCCCATGAATCACCGTTACGCGATCCGCTTTTAACGTAACTTGATGGTCATACAGGCCAAACAAGCGTGTAACCTTGATTGACTTGATGCGCAGGGTCGTATCTGGTTGATTCATTGAATAATCCCAAAAATAGCTATCGATACATCATGCAAAATAACATGACAAGTTAAAACAACATGCGGCATCAACGCTGCAATTGCGCCCGATTTTATCATATTCATAAATAACAACAGAGGATTCCCGTGCAACGTAAGCGCAGGTTTAATGAGTATTTCAATCTGGTGGAAACTTAATTTGCGAAAACTGCCTTCCATTTTGAATCGCGACTCGCTCCACCTCCGCCGCTGAGGCAATCCAACCATTTCGCTCCAGAAAAATCAAAAATGCACGGGTGCTCACTTTGCGGCAGTTGCCGGGCAGCACAAAACTGTTGCGCGCAATTTTGTGATCTTCAAACAAAAACACACCGGTTGGCTCAGGCATCTGGCGCGCAAAATCGCCCATGATTTCGGCAATGGCCAACTCGCCCAAATTGGCCTTCCTGATCTTGGCACCCTGTTTTTGAAGTTTTTGAAGTTGTTGGTAATGCGCAAAAGTCTTGCTGGACAAGACCGCAACCTGGTTCTGTGCCACCCAGGTGCCAATGGACAGACTGGTTGGCGTACTGTTGCGCGTCACTTCATGCAACACCATATCCACCACCTGCACCACCCAGCCGGGTTTTTTCAGCAAATCCAGCGCGTTGGCGTAAGCGAGCGTGATGAGCGGCCCGGCGTCGGGCAACAGCAATACAGGGGGGTTACTCACAAGCCTTAAGCCAGTAATTCTTGCAAGCTGTCAACCATGGCCTCGGTGGTGGCACGGTCAAGACGCGGCATGGGCAAACGCGCTTGCGCCATCAGTAAAAATAAATCCTCTTCGCTGTCTATACCCAACTTTTCCATGGCGCTGCCCGCATCGGCACGCCCTAAAGAAAAATCGAGCAGATTTTTGAAGTTGTGGTTATTGCCCGCTTCGGCTGCTTCAAAGGTTTCCACCAGATAACGCAATTCGGCATTGAATAGCGCATTGACCGACGTATCGGATTTGGCGGCAATAATTTTGGCGCGCTTGAGCAAATTGCGCTCTACACTGCCTGTAAAATTAACGGTTTCGGCCATGATGTTCCCCTCACTGATCAATGCACACAAATAACACACAAATGACACACAAAGCAGTGTAGCACACAATTATGTGTTAGCACATAAAAATGCAACGCCACGGCGATGGGCGATTCTTGTTGGGATTACCCCGCATGTTTGTTAGAATAGCGAGTTGAACGCCTGACATTATTGCTCTTTGTTGAATACTTTTGAATTGCCACTATGAAACCGACCTTCGCCCCTACCCGTTCGGCTTATGCCCACACCCTTGGCTTGGCTTGCTTTATTGCACTAAGCTTAACTGGCAGCCATCTTGCAGCGCAAACTGCCGCCAGCGCTTCGGCCAACGCCTCAGCCAAATCCCTGCCACTGGATCAAGTCCCCCAACTGGAAGTGGAAGAAGGCCCGAATACGCTGAAAAAACCGGACGCCAACAACAAACCCCTGCCCAGCACCCGCGACAATAACACCACACTCAAACAATCATCAAGCCAAGGCAAGGCCACCCAGGTTGAAGTGAGCAAAGGTAAAAACACTTATTACGTCAAACCCAACGACCCCAAAGGCAGCGCCTTGCGCGGTGATGTGCAAAGCAACCCGATTCGCGGCACACAATGGAAAGTGATGGAATTTAATTCCAAACAGAAAAAGGCTGATCCGGCATCTGCCGCCCCCGCACCTGTAGCTGCGCCAGCAGCCGCTACGCACGCCACCCAAGGCGCAGCCAATGCTTCTGCCCCGGCACCGGATAATTCACTCGCCCTGCCACCCGCACTGGAAACCAAATAGGCGCTTGCATTATCTTAAAACCTTTTTCTGATTAACTAACGATAGAATGCGCCATGGCAGTTTTTACCCCGGTCAGCCTGAATGACCTCATTGAATGGATCAAACCCTTTCCGCTAGGCCAAGTCCTGGCCATCAAGGGCATCAGCGCCGGCATTGAAAACAGCAATTTCTTCATTACCACCGAAGCCGGAGAATACGTTTTAACCATTTTCGAAAACCTCAATTTCGAACAGTTACCCTTTTATTTGTATTACATGCGCCATTTGGCGCAGCGCGGTATTCTGGTGCCGGAACCTATTCCCAACCAACGCGGCGATATCCTTCACTCGCTGCACGACAAACCCGCTTCCATCGTCACCAAACTGGAAGGCGATTGGCAAGCCAATCCACAAGCCGTGCATTGCGCCGAAGTGGGCCGCATGCTGGCGAAAATGCATCTGGCCGGACACGACTTCCCCTTGCATCAGCCCAATTTACGTAGCATCGACTGGTGGAATGCCACCACCCCGCTGGTATTGCCGTTTATGTCTGAGCGCAATCAACATCTGCTGCAAGCCGAAATGCATTTCCAACAGGCTTTTTTCGGCTCTGAACTATTCCGCCAACTACCCCAAGGCCCGATTCATGCCGACTTGTTTCGCAATAATGTGATGTTTCAGGGCGAGCAATTAACGGGCTTTTTTGACTTTTATTTTGCCGGTTGCGATACCTGGGTATTTGATGTGGCCGTCACCGTCAACGACTGGTGCATCGATCTCAATACCGGATGCCTGGATCAGGCACGGCTACACGCGCTGATTGCGGCCTATCAAAGCGTGCGGCCATTTCATCAGGCAGAACAAAAAGCGTGGCAACCGATGTTGCGCGCCGCCGCACTGCGCTTTTGGATTTCACGCCTGTATGATTTTCACCTGCCGCGCAGCGCCGAAATGCTCACGCCGCATGACCCCGCCCATTTCGAACGTATTTTACGCGAGCGCATCAGCCATGCTGCGCCGCATTTATCCTGATCACTCCAATGCAAACGGTTTCCCCACAAAGCGGCTTACGCTGGATACAACTGGGCTGGCATTATTTTGCCAGCCAACCAGGGCTATTATTAGCACTTTTTTTCGGCAACCTGTTCCTGGTATTGTTACTGAATATCATTCCTTTAATCGGCGGTTTGTTGGCCACCCTGCTGGCCCCCGCCGCCTCCATGGCTATCCTTTCCGCCTGCGCTTTCATCGCACGCAAACAAGCTTTTGTGCCGGGTATGCTGTTTATCGGCTATCGCTCACCCACCTTGCCCAACTTGCTACGCCTGGGTTTGCTGTATGGCACCGCTTGCATCGCCATCGCTTTTATCATTCACTTTGCCAGTGAGGGCCAATTATTGCAGATCATGGCTGGCAAGCTTAAGCTCAAACCGGGCGATCCCTTGCCTGCCGCTGCCTTACAAGGCATGTTGGCGGCCTTTATTTTATATCCTTGCGTGACGCTGTTGTTTTGGTTCACGGCACCCTTGGTCATGTGGCAACAGATGACGGCAGGAAAGGCCTTATTTTTTAGTTTTTTTGCGGTCTGGCGCGCACGCAGTGCGTTTCTGGTCTATGGTTTGTGCTGGTTGGCAATTGTTTTTCTCCCCTTGGCCGCAATTAGCGTGCTCGGCGGCATCCTTGGCAGCCCCGGTTTTGCAACGATTTTAGCCTTGGGAGCGATCACCATCATTAAAGTTTGCTTCGATTGCTCCTGCTTTGCCAGCTATCAACATGTATTCGGCGACCCCGAAACCACCACCTGAATACGCCATTAGTACTTGAATGTTCACACTAAGTTCGAGCTTTTATGGCTATAAGATTCAGAGATTCAAATAAAATACTGCTGCCTTCCCATTATTTCCTTGCCGCTCAGCAAAATTTCATGACAGCAGCATGTCAACCCCCTGTTTTTGCTTTATATTAGCGATTGCCTCTTATAAAACGAGAATTATGTCTACCATTTCACGCCAACTGAATTCGCTTAATGCGCTTAAAGAAGCCTTGATCGGGCCCATACCTGATTTAGTCACCTCGCTTCTGGGTGCGCGCAGCCTGCGCCATGCGCCCGAGGGCGACGGTCACCCGGTTTTGGTCTTGCCCGGTTTTTTATCCGGCGATGGACCAACCTGGCCCCTGCGCCATTTTCTCTCGGGTTTGGGCTATCGCGCCTGGCCTTGGGGTTTGGGCTTGAACCTGGGCTTTTCCACGTCATATCACTATGATATTGAAGCCCTGATCGAGCACAGGCTCAAAGAAATCTACCTCGAAGCCTCCGACCAAAAAATCAGCATCATCGGTTGGAGTCTGGGCGGCGTGTACGCACGTGAGATGGCGCGTAACTACCCGAATTTGATCAAAGAAGTCATCACCCTGGGCAGCCCCATCAGTGGCAACCCGGCCGATACCAGCATTTCCGAGATCTATTCCTGGGTCACGCAAATGAAAATTCATGACCCGGTATTTCAGGAAAAGATCTTGAAAAGCACTGCACCTGTCCCTAATATACCAGTAACCGCGTTTTACAGCCTGTCCGACAATATTGTGCCACCGCAATGCGCAATGGAAACACCTGGCCCCTTAACCGAGAGCATTGAAGTCGATTGCACTCACACCGGTTTTGGCTTTAATGCCCAGGTATTTTTTATGCTTGCGCATCGCCTGGCACAAAAAAGCCAGCCATGGAGCAAACTGGATATTGCTGCGGTCGTGGCCGATTATTCGGCCCAACGCAGTCCGTTTTCTTTTTTTAGACCGGAGCGCACATGATGCAATTAAGCGGCATTGAAGATTTATTCTTGCGGGTGGAAACACCCAGCATGCCAATGCATATTTCGTCCCTCACCATCTACGACCCCGCCAGCGCACCCGGCGGCAAAGTGGGCTTTAAAGACATCATGCGATTTTTTGAAGCGCGCATGTATCGCAATAAAGTGTTTGGCCACCGTCTGGTGAGTGCGCCGTTTGGTCTTGGCAACAGCTTTTGGGTCAAAGACCCCGATTTTGACATCGAATTCCATCTGCGCCATATTGCCCTGCCCAAACCGGGCGATTGGCGGCAATTATGCATTCAGTTGGCGCGCCTGCATGCACGCCACGTGGACGTACACCGCCCCTTGTGGGAATGCTATGTGATTGAGGGGCTGGACAATATCCCCGGCTTACCCGAAGGCTGTTTTGCGCTGTTGTTGAAAACCCATTATGCGGCTTTGGGCGGCGGTTTGGGTACGCAATTGCTGGCCGCGCTGCATGAACTGATGCCAAATGGCCGCGTCTCGCCACCCAAGCACCTGACACGCTACGATGGCTTACCCGGCATGAGCGATTTGCTGCGCAACACCCTCAGCAACAGCTTGACCTGGCCGGTGAAAATGGGGGCATATTTGAGCACGTATTTTTCGCCACTGCAAATGTATGCGGGCGGGGCCTTGAGTGATTTAATTGGTTGGCCTTTACGCCTGCTCCGGCGCGACCCGGCTGTCGAGGCCGTGCCTGCTACCGTGTTTAATGCCCCGGTTTCACCGCACCGGGTGTTTGAGGCAGTGAGTTTTGATTCGCAACAACTGCAGCATATGCGTGATGCCGTTCCCGGCGCGACCGTGAATGATATCTTGATTGCCGTAATAGCCGGGGCGATACGGCAATATTTGGCGCATAAAGGCGGTTTGCCAAAAGCCAGCCTGGTGGCGGAAGCGCCCATTACCAGCCGCTCTGAAATGAAGGTTGACAGCGTGCGCAATCTGGCCGATTCGGCCATCATGAGCATCCACACCGACTGTGACGAACCAGCCGAACGCTTGAACCGGATTGTGGCCGAAACGCGCAGCAACAAAAAGAATTTTCAATCGTTTTTGGGCAAGCGTTTGCTGATTGACGCCACCGATTTACTGCCTTCGGTCTTACTCAAAACCGTGGGCGAACTGATCCGCCGCAGCCGCCTGGGCACGCGCTTGGCTCCGCAATTTAACACCACCATTTCCAGCATCCGTGGGCCGGATTTGCCCTTGTATATGGCGGGGGCCAAAATGGTGGCGTATTACGGCATGGATGTGGTGCATGATTTGGCGGGCGTCAATCATTTAATTTGCTATTTTGCTGGCAACGCGACCATTAGCGTCACCGCCTGCCGCAAAATGATGCCCGACCCGGCACGCTATGCGGTTTGTTTGCAAGATGCGTTTGTGGAATTGCATGCGGCATTAGTCGCGCCCAAGCATCCGGCCAAGGCTGCGCCGATTTTGACGCTGGTGCCCGCCAAGGAGGCCAAACCAAGCAAGTCGGCAGCCAAAACCGGAACGGCGCGCCGCCGCAGGAAAACTGATGTGCCGCCAGTTGTGACCGAAACGACGACAGGATCGGTGGCAAACTCGATGGCGGCCGCGGTGGCAGACGCGGCAAGTTAGGTGGTCGGCGATGGAGCGCGTAGCCAAGGCCTTGGCAGAAAACGATTTGGGCACGGCCTTGGTGCGGCTTTGGGTTTTGGCCACTGATGACGTGCGGTTCAATCGTTGGGAGCGTGCGCATAACACCGCCACCTGTGACGCTGACGTGGCAAACTTACAAGACATGCTTAAGCGTGGCGTGGCATTACCTTTAGCCACGCTGGAAGAAAAGGCCATTGCACTGATTTTGGCAACTGACACGCTACTGGCAAGCCACCACAGTCGTGCTCATCTGTTACGCGAATTCAACATTAATAGCGATAAGTTTTGGCTATTTCGCCAGCATTTGGCATGGCGCGCAACAGCGGCTATCAAAGGCCAATCAAAAAGTATGTTGACCTGGTTTCGATATCACACCATCATCCCGGCCATTACCCCTGAAAAAGTCGGTGTCAAACTTTACCCCAGTAGTGGCGCAGCAAACGAGTTGCTGTGGCACATGTTGGAAAACCAAACGGAAAGCCTGAAAATTTGGATTGGCCATTTTACCGACCAGGCGGATGTCACATGGGAACCGCCCATCAGCGCAGGTAAAAGCTGTCGAACCGTCAGCGTTAGCCCGGCAACCGAACGCGAAACCAGTTTGATCGCGCAATTGGAAGCAGCCAAACCAAAGAAACTTGTTTCATTCCAGACACAGGCGGCATAGTCGAATTCCCGCTCGCGCAACAGCAGCCCCCACAGCCGCAAAATACACCACGCACAGGCAGAAAAAGTCGTACCAAACTGATCCGCATTAAATAATTTTGGACGCCTCGCCCAATCTGGTATAAACTAATATAAACTTGAAACTTATCTCAATTTAGGACGATTCTTATCATGAACCTGATCGAAACACGCCCTGAAGTATTGGCAGACCAATCCAACCCACACGAGTTGATCGCACATTTGCGCACACTCGACAAACTTAACGAAATACAACAAGACTCACTCGATTGGGTACTCACCGATTGGGCGATGATGGCTTTGTCGCGCCCATCCGATCTCGAAGGTGTTGTTGAAATGCATACACTTTGCAAC
>JBKJLF010000081.1:0-10483 GCA_046597185.1 Burkholderiaceae bacterium
GACCCACTGCCAGCACCACGGCCTCCTTTACCTCAGCGTGGCGGCTAATGGCATGTTCGATTTCACCCAATTCAATCCGGAAACCGCGAATTTTAACCTGATCATCCATTCGGCCCAAGTATTCAATGGTGCCGTCTGGCAGATAACGTGCCAGATCGCCAGTGCGGTATAGCGTGCTGCCAACCAGGTCACTGAAGGGGTCGGTAACAAATTTTTGCGCCGTCAATTCGGCGCGGCCCAGGTAACCACGGGCGATGCCTACGCCACCCAGACACAGCTCACCAGCCACGCCAACCGGTAAGCGCTTGAGATCGTGGTTCAGGACGTGGCATTGGGTGTTGTCGATAGGGCAGCCGATTGGAATCACGTCGTAGCGTTGGCCAGCTTGGCCGACCCAGAAGGTGACATCAATGGATGCTTCGGTCGGGCCATAAAGGTTCCACAGTGCAGTATTGGGTAATCTGGATACGGTGTCCCAATAGGTTTCGGGTGCGAGGGCTTCGCCGCTGCAAGCGATGTAGCGCAGGCCGCGAACCAGTTGCATGTCGGCCGAGTCGATAAATACGCGCAACATGGATGGCACAAAGTGTAGCATCGTGACCCGCTGTTTAGCGATTAGTTCGGCCAGATAGGCCGGATCTTTGTGGCCCGATGGTTTGGCAAATACCAAACGCGCGCCCACCTGGTTCGGCCACAGCAGCTCCCAGACCGAGACATCAAAGCCGAACGGCGTTTTTTGCAATACCGTATCCTGTTCGTTGAGCTGGAAGGCAGATTGCATCCAACTGATCCGGTTGACGACGCCGCGATGTTCCAGCATCACCCCCTTGGGGTTGCCAGTGGAGCCTGAGGTATAGATGACATAGGCCAGGTTGCGCGATGTCAGGCCGATGCTGTCAGGGGCAATATTGTGTTCATCCCCGGCATGTACCAGACCGATTGCAGCCGGGTTATCGAGTGCCATGTAGTTCAATGAGGCCGGGGCGATTTTCGCCAGTTTCTCTTGCAGTGCCTGCTGAGTGAGCACACAACGGGCATTGGCATTGCCTATCATGTAGGACAGTCGCGTGTCCGGGTAATCCACATCCAGTGGCAGGTAGGCCGCGCCCGCCTTGAGCACCCCCAGAATGCCAATCATCATTTCCAGCGAGCGTTCCAGATACAGGCCGACGATATCGTCAGTTTGCACACCTTGGCGGCGCAGGGCATGCGCCAGCAGGTTGGCGCGCGCATTGAGCTGGCCATAACTCAGGGATTGATCGTCACAGCTGATGGCAATGGCTTGCGGGGTTAGTGCGGCACGTCGCTCAAATAATTCATGCAGCGTGATCTGGTCGTCAAATGGCATGGTGGTTTCGTTCCACCGATTTAGCGCACTCACATCTTGCGGCGTAACGATGGCAAGCGCTTGCATCGATGTCGCGCCGGCAATGAGTTGTTGGTTCACATGCAGCAGGCTGTTCATAAATTGCAGCGCGGCGGCACGGCCTGCCGGGTGTGAACACTTGGCGCGCAGAGTGTCATCACTGTCGTGATACAGGTAGAACTGAATCGCGCCGGGGTCTTCGCTGGTAAACGGGCGCACCAGTTCAAGCGAGAGTGAGTCAGCATGCGGGCCAGCCTGTGCCACGCGGCGTGAGTAATCGTGGAAATTGAAGATAAAGCGCAGGCCTTCGGGCAAGATTTGCTCGCGTTTGGCGGCAAACTGCGATAACAGCATGTGGCTCTTGCGTTGGGTTTGGAAGCCGCGCGCCGCGCTCAGCAACTCGCTGAAGTGGCGCTGGCCGGAATCGGGCACGAGCACGAAAGGTGCGAAACCGGATAGGCAGCCCAATGCATCGATGGCGCTGCTCTTGCGGTAATTCATCACTTCGCGGATGACGACCCCTTGCGGCAGGCTGAAGTGTTGTGAAACCACCCAGCCAAACAGGCATTTGAAATAGAAGGGGAGCGATACCTTGAGCGAGCGGCACAGCGCGCGCACGCCAGCAATATCAGGTACTGGCAAATCGATGAGTTCGGTGCGTTCTTCAACGCTGCGGCGATCCGGATGATCGCCCGCCGGAACCAACTCGCGGCAGGCTTGCTGCCAAAACGATAGCGTTTGTGGTGTGTCAAAACCCTGGAATACCTCGGCAAGGCTGGCGGCGTGCTTGATCTGGCTGTCATGAAAGCGTTGAGCGGCGGTGCTGTCGTGCATGGTCTCCAGCAATGCGAAAGAGAGCCGCACAATTGAATCGCCATCAAAAAATGCGTGATGGCTGGCAACCACCAGGTGGCATTCACCATTCTGGCAGGTGAGCAAGGTGATGCGTACGAGTGCGCTCGCGGCGTCGTCAGGTGCTTTTACCAGCGTGCGTGCCAGCTCGGCAAGTTGCGCGCTTTGGCTGGACGCAGCGTCGAGCAAGCGGCTATCAAAATGGATGGCAGGCATGTCTGGCTGGCTTAGTCCTGCCGCGAGCGGTGCGGCCAATGCACTCAGCGTTGGCGCAAGAGCGCTAACCGCAGTTGCCAGTGATTGGGCTTGAATACGGCCACTGAGCTTCCAGTGAACGCCGATGCCATAGTTTTGTTCCGTCCCAAGGCTCTCGTCGAGGCAAATGTCGCGCTGGATGGGTGTGAGCAAATCGAGGTTTGTGACTCGTGGAAGAGCAATCGTCATGATGGCAGAATGGAATAGGGTAAAAGGTGATCAGGCGCGCAGCGTTCGGGCGTGCGCAACGTAGATGAGGCGGCGTATGCCGCCGACGGTATGGGATGCAGATCAACCATCGGCAGGCACCTGGTTTAAGGTTTTGGGTAGCACCAAGTGACGCCATGCGAGCCAAGCGGCGGTAGCGGCGCACAGGAGCGCACCTGACCATGCCCATTTGTCGCCGACTGTTTCATAGACAGTGCTGAGAATCATTGGCACCAGCGTATTGCCAACCAACACCGTGGTGGACATCAGACCGAGCATGGTGCCAACTTCCAGCGGTGCGGCCCGGCTAATGGCAGTTGGCGTGACGATGTTGACCACGGCGCAACTCAGGCCTAACAACGCACAACAAACAAAGATGCTGATGGTGCCTGGCAGGGCGATTAACAAGGCAAAGCCTGGCACCACGATCAAACATGCGATGAACAGCGCGTTGTCACTGGTCAGCCAGGGCAGGGCATTGCGCGCTATGATAATTTGCACGATCAGTAGGGATAAGCCAAAGACCGATACCAGGTGCGAGAGCTCTTGTGTGCCCCAGCCAAGGGATTTGATGGCC
Source organism: Burkholderiaceae bacterium (assembly GCA_046597185.1). Lineage (GTDB taxonomy): Bacteria > Pseudomonadota > Gammaproteobacteria > Burkholderiales > Burkholderiaceae_D > CAMBDR01. Next base: position 3,258 of record JBKJLF010000081.1, read on the forward strand.
CACACCGGGGTGATGGCCATCAATGCAGCAAAGCAGGTGGCGATCACCATTTTGATCAGGGCAAAATCGCGGATGCGCGCCGTCCCTGCAAAGCGCGCCAGTGCGCCACTTTTTGCGTGGCCGGCACTATGCGGCGTGATCCGTTTTCGGGTCAATTGGCCGCGCAGGCCATAGGCCACGATGGCGGGTTGTAAAACGGCGATGGCGGCTGCCAATATCAGCAGCGGTTGCAGGCCCTGGAACCAATGTGCGCCACTGAGCAAGCCAGCGGCACCGGGGCCGACGATAAGGCCCATGGTCGAACCCAGGCGCAGCTTGGCGATGCCAACCGAGCGGTTTTCGTGCGTGGTGATTTCGGAAATGAACGATTCCAACAAGACCAGATTGCTGCTCATGAAGCCAGCCACCATGCGCACTGCGAACAGCCAGAACAAGCTGGTTACAAAGGGGAGAAGTGCATAACTGAGGGCGAGTAAGGCCAGGGTAGCCAACAGCAACATGCCGCGCGCAACCCGGTCGCCCAACCAGCCCAGCGTCAGCGAACCAATCGCCCCGGCGATGAACTGACAAGACACCAGCGCTGCCACGGTGAGTACGCTGCCACCCAGTTGCACAGCCAGAATCGGGATGGCCGCCATGAGGATGCCAACGGCAATCGAATCGACCAGGCTCGCCAGCATGATGGCGAAATACACCTGCCGATGTGACGCCGTGGTTGGCGTAGGGATGTGCTGCGTTATGCTCATGCGGCGATGCCGGATAAAGCGGTTGCGGCCGCGTTGCGTTGCGCTCCATACAATTGCATCAGTTCAGCCAATGGATGCAGGCCCGCCAATACCTCTTGCTTGCCAAGGCCAAAGTCTACCAGGCAGGCTACTTCGTTGGCCCCAACCTGATGCAAGCGTTCGACTGTTCGCGCGCACTTGGCGGGGGAGCCCATCAATGAAGTCTGGTTGAAATGCTTTTCAAAGGCATAGGAGAGTAGCGCCTCACGGTCGTTGTCGATCACCGAGCGTACCTCTTCGCGGGTGTTTTTGTATGGATTGAGCGTGTCGTTCTGATCAATATAACTGTTGAGGAAGCCCCGCAAAGGTTGGCGTACCGCTGCTTTCACGGTCTCGTCGGTAGTGCCCACGTAGGTGTGTACCATCACCGAGACGATACCGCTGTCGGCGTCAAAACCATGTTTGCTGCGCGCTTGACGATACTCGCTGATGCGCTTTTCCAGATCGTCAAAGCTGTGATTGGTGAGTGAACATAGCACGTTCAAGCCCAATTCACCCGCCTTGTGCCAGGTGGCCGGATTTCCCGAGGAAGTTATGAACACGGGCAGTTCGCGCTGTACCGGTTTGGGCAGAATTTTTACGTCCACTTCTGCGCCGGAAACGTCGGTACGCAGCACCGATTCGCCACGCCACAATCGACGGATCAAATCAAGGTTTTCAAACATGATCTCGCGGCGACTTTCGTAAGCTTCCGGTGAAATCAAAAAGTCGGCAGGATGCCAGCCAGTTGCGCATGAGATTGCCGCCCGACCTTTGGAGAGGTTGTCCACGATCGACCATTCTTCGGCTACCCGTAGCGGATTGTGCAGTGGCACAATCACACTGCCAGCGCGCAATTGAATGCGTTTGGTAACCATGGCCAGGGCGGCGCTCAATACCGCTGGATTGGGGAACAAGCCGCCAACGGGTTGAAAGTGGCGCTCCGGGGTAACAATGGCGCTGAACCCATTTTCATCGGCAAAGCGTGCGCATTCGATCAGCAAATCGTATTTGTCGTGGCTGTCGGTTGAGCCATTGCCGGAAAAGAAGATGAGCGAGAAATCCATCCCTTTTTGTTTCAGGCTGTCTGAAACGGCGATCCGGGGTGGCGCTGCGCCGGCTGCATTTTCGCGCCGACTTTTGAGTTGTGCCAGTAGATGACGCTTTTGCTCAGGCGTCAGGTTGCCAAGTTTTTCTTCAATCGTACTCATGTTTTATCCAGGTCAAAGAGAGGTTTGTTTGTTTTCAATGGATTCGGCCGCCATGACAACCTTTTTTCGGGCGGCAAGGTTGTTGCGCGCAGGCATTTTGCTTTCCACCGTGCCAAACAGATGATCCCATAAGGTGGTGTAGAAGGAATAATTGCAATACACATTGCGGTGATGCTTCAAGTGGTAGATGCCAATCGGGATGAAGTTGGTAATTGCGCCAGTGATTTTGGGGTTATGGTCGAGCACATTACGCGACAAAAACACCTCATACACATAGTGGAAGGCGAGCAGAGTCAAGCCATAGGGCGTGTCATAAAAGGCCAGCGCGATCAGCGGCAACGTGAAGGTTAAATACACGTCCATTGACGAACGCCAATTGCCAAACCAGAACAAATAGTCGTGCCATGGTGGTAGTACGCTTTCACCATAGTTGTAGGCGTGGTGCTTGAGGTGAAAATAGCGAACGAAATTAAAGCGTCTGAATTTGCTGTGGGCAAACCAGTGCATTGCATAAGACCAAAAACTCCATAGTAAAAAATAACCGAGCAGCTTGGCTAAAAACATTGAAAAACTCCCTTGTGGCGATACAGTAAAATAACAAATGGCAGGCGCGAGGTTCAAAGTGAACGTAGCGTTTGCGCGACTTTTTCGTGGCGAACGATGCCGAAGTGATCGGCATCGACATGAATAACCTCCAGCTCTTGCACCAGCTCCGGCCAGATGCCCTTCTCCTCGTGAGAGTCGCGCGCGCGGAATAAAACGACCTTCTCAATCGCGATAGGCGAGGAAGGCTTGGGGTTGTAAAGTTTGAAGGCATGCACCGTTTTGGTGTACACCGACAGTAAATGGGTGATGTCTGCGTCGCTAAAGCCAGCAGGAACCAAATTGGCAGCGCGCAAGGCCTGGCAGATGTCGCCATGTGCCAGACTCTTGTCGCCCCATGCGCGAATGTCGTCCTCGCTTACTTTGACACCGGGCACGGCCGCCAGTTGTAAGACGAAGTTGAACAAGATCACTTGATCATCGGCCACCCGCGTTTTGGTGAGATAGGTGTCGATCAAGGATAGTTCGCTGACGCTCTCGCCCAGCTCCTGCAGGCGGCGTGCCATCTCATAGGCGATAAAGCCACCCATCGACCAGCCGCCCAGGCGATATGGCCCGTGGGGTTGCAGCGCGCGGATTTCGGCGAGGTAATGCTCTGCCATTTGCTCAACGGTTTCGAGGGTGGAGGCAGGGTCGACCATCGCATGGGATTGCAGCGCATAGAAGGGCTGTTGCTCGCCCAAGCCACGTGCCAGCGGGAAATAACAGCTCACTGTGCCGCCCACCGGGTGTACGTAAAAGAGCGCAGGTTTGCTGCCAGCCTGTTGAATTTTGACCATGCATTGGTCGCTACGCTGTTGGGCACCGCCTTGCATCGCTTCGAGTTGCGCGGCCAGACTTGCCAACTGCGGATACTCAAATACCAGACGTAGCGGTATGGTCATGCCTGTGCCTTGTTTCAGGCGCGCTACCAATTGTGTGGCCAATAGAGAATCACCGCCGATGTCGAAGAAGCTGTCATCAACGCTGAGCTCTGGCCGCCCCAGCAATTGCTGGCAATATTGCACCACCAGTTGTTCGGTTGCACTAACTGGGGCACGCCGGGCCTGGTGAATCCGGGCCAATTCGGGTGCTGGTAGGCGCGCCTTGTCAACCTTGCCATGGACGGTGAGTGGAATCTGGTCGATGAACATATATTCAGTGGGCACCATGTACTCGGGCAAACCAGCTCGTAGCCATGCCTTGAATTGCTCCAGATCAAAGGTCTCGCTCGATGCCACCAGATAAACCACCAGGCGGACTTGGCCTTGCTCATTCTTGTGTGCCAGCAACGTAGACTTTAACGCCGCCGAAAAGGCGGCAATGCGCGCCTCAATCTCTGGCAACTCGATGCGGTGGCCCCGAATCTTGATCTGATCATCGATGCGGCCTTCAAACTCAAGATTGCCGTCCTGCCGAAAACGTGCGCGGTCGCCGCTTTTAAACAGGCGACCCGGACCAAACGGGTTGGCCAAAAAACGCTCGGCAGTGAGGGTCTGATCGCCAATATAACCCTTGGCAATACCCAGACCACCAATATACAGCTCGCCATACACGCCAACAGGCAGTGGCTGCATTGCTGCATCGAGCACATAGACTTCAACATTGCAAATTGGCGTGCCGACCGGAAATGCGCCTTCGGTTCTGAAGCTTGGTGGGGGGCTGAACATAGTGGCCGTTACCGTGGTTTCGGTGAGCCCGTAATCGTTGATCAGGGCGACCTGGGTGCCGGCAATTTGATCCCATGCTTGCCAGGTTTTTGCAATAATCTTCTCGCCGCCCACCACCAGCAGCCGTAACGATTGCGGCAATGCGGCAGCGCTCGATTGCAAATCGGCGACGATGTTATTCCAGTGCGCCGTGGTTAAATTCACCACGGTTAGCTGTTGCTCTGCAATCCAGTTGAGGAAGGACTCTGTTCCTTCCAACCGATGCTCTTTCCACAATACCAGGGTAGCGCCATGCAGCAAGGTGGGGAAAATTTCTTGAACCGCAACGTCAAAGCTGACCGAAGTGAATTGCAGCACCTTGTCCTGGGCCTTCAGGGCAAAACGATCAGCCACCCCTTTACAATGGTTTACCACGTTTTTGTGGCTCACCATGACGCCTTTGGGCATGCCAGTTGAGCCGGAAGTATAGATCACGTACATCAGATCGTCCGGCGTACCCTTGCGCTCAAGTTCGATGGCCGGATTGTGAATTTGGGTGGGAGTTTGGGAGTGAGTTTGGTTGAGACTCGGCTCTTGCAGCGCTTGCTGCAAATCATGCACTGGCACACCGGGCGCTGGTACGCTTGTTGTTGCGCTGGTCAGTACCATGGCCGCACCAGCATTACGCAACATGTATTCGATCCGTTCGGCCGGATGCTCAGGATCGATTGGTAAATAGGCGGCACCTGCCTTGAGGATGGCCAACAGCGCCACGATTTGGGCGCTTGAACGGTGTGCGATGATCCCAACGATGGCACCACGTTGCAGCCCCTGGTGCACCAACCATGCCGCCAACTGATTGGCTTGTTGCTCCAGTTGTGCATAGCTTAGTTGGGTCGATTGATAAACCAGTGCAATTGCATCGGGCGTGCGCGCGACCTGTTCGGCAAACAGCTCATGCACCCGTTTGGCAGGAATGGCTTTGGGTAATTCGCCGCAGTATTTGTCGAAAATTTCATTGCGTTGGGCGACCGAAATGATGTTGAAATCAAGAATGCGCGTGGCTGGCCGCTTGACGATGTCATTGAGCAGTAGATCGAAGTGTTGTAATAAGCCTACGACAGTGCGCTCGTCGTACAGATCGGTGTTGTAATCCAGCGCCAGCGTGAGTTCGTCCCCGACCATGGCAAAGGTCAGCGTCAGTTCAAAGGTGGTGGTTTTCTTCTCCAGTGGAAAGGGTTGGATGTCCAGACCCGGCGCGATCGTGCTGCCCAGCTTTTCCGGATCAAGCAGCATGACCATGGTTTGGAAAAACAGATTGTGGCCCAGGTTACGCTGGTGGTTCAGTTCTTGCACCAGCTTTTCATAGGAAATATCCTGGCGTGCAAATGCGGCGAACGCAATTTTGCGGTTGCGTTTGAGTAGTTCGAGAAAATCCGGATTGCCATGCAGATCGGACTTGAGCACCAGGGTATTGATGAACAGGCCAACTACCTGGCTTAATTCGGCACGTGAGCGGGTGGTGATCGGCGTGCCGATGTTGATGTCATCTTGCCCGGTGTAGCGTTGCAACAGAACCTGATAGGCCGAACAGAGTGTAATGAACAGCGTGACGCCATTATCTTTGCTCAGTTGCAGCAAACGGGCGGTGAGTTCACGGCCAAAAACGTGACGCACAATGGCACCGTGATTCAAGGCTACGGCTTGGCGTGGTCGATCCATCGGCATGCGCAGTACGGGAATTTCGCCGCCCAGTTGTCCTTTCCAGAATTCGAGCTGTTTTTCATATTCCCCCGCCTTGATGCGCTCGTTTTGCCAGCTCGCATAGTCGGCGTATTGTATTGGCAGGTTTTCAAGTGGCGCAACCGGGTTGCCAATGGCGGCATTGTAGAAATGAAATACATCACGCGTAATGATTTTGAGCGAATCGAAGTCGGCGACGATGTGGTGAATCGTGAACAGGACTAAATAATGCTCATCTTCAAGCTGGTAAATGCTTGCTTTGAGTAGCGGCCCGTGTTCCAGCGAGAATGGAATCTGGCTCAGAATCTGCATTTCGCTGCGAGCCTGCGCTTGGCGTTGAGTCGTGGGCAAGTTGCGCAGGTCGTGCAGTGGCACCTCCAGTTGTAGGTGTGGCTTGATCGATAGTTCGGGCATCTCGCCTTGGGCGATAAAGGTGGTACGCAAGGCTTCATGGCGCGCGACAACGGCATTGAGACTATTCACGAACAGGGTGCTGTCAAAGTTGCCGCGCACGGTGAAGGCGAAATTGATGTTGAAATGAATCAGGTCCGGCGTTAATTGGTGAAGGAACCAGATCCGGTACTGGTCGGCAGACAGCGGCATGGCCTGGTCGCGTGCTACAGGTATCAATTGAGGAGAAGGTTGCATCTATCGTGATCTGTAAGGATTAACAAGTTGATAAGGTGCGCGACATATCAGTAGGTCGCGCCGACGTAAGGTAATGGCTTATTGGGCCAAGGCAGATTCAAGTTCTTCAATTGAAATATCATCTGACATGCGTAACAGTTCTTCAAGCTCGGCATCGGTTTGCGCCGCCAGCCCTTGAGTGAGTGCGTTAATCTGTTTGGCGACACCACGTACGGTAGGGTCATCAAACAGCGATTCGATGCTTAATTCCACGCCAAAATGCGAACGCACTTGCGCGATCAGTTGAATCGCCACCAGTGATGTGCCGCCCAGAGCGAAGAAATCATCGGCGGCCTCAATCGTACTCACCCCAAAGAGTGACTTCCACAAAGACGCAACCACGTTTTCGACATCGCCGCTCATTGCCGATGCGTCACCCGCAACTGGTGTGGCTGCGGCCTGAGCGGTCGCAGCTGGTGTGGCTGCGGCCTGAGCGGTCGCTGCTGGTGTGGCTGCGGCCTGAGCGGTCGCTGCTGGCGTGGCTACTGCACTTTGTTGCTTGGTTGTGCCAGTGAGCCAAAGCAGGCCGCTGCCGTTGAACAGTGCCGTCAACGCTGCGCTGTCGCCAATGGCGGCGCTACCGATCAGGA
>JBKJLF010000176.1:0-2916 GCA_046597185.1 Burkholderiaceae bacterium
GTTGAATTGCCGCGACGATTTTTGGGTGGTTGTGGCCAGCGTTGCAGCACCACAGGCCTGCTGTGCCATCCAGAATTTGGCGACCATCATCGCTGGTGTAATGCATGCCTTTGGCCGAAACCAGCAGGCGGGGTTTGCTTTTGAATTGGCGGTTGGCGGTAAACGGCATCCAAAAATGGTCGAGATTGGTGCTTGGGTTCATGTGAATTTCCTTTTTAATCTTTGTGACATGAATATTGAACGACAGACTGTGCCATGGTATTACGTTTTTATGCAACTGTGTGGTATCCCGGCGATAACTTGTTGATGGTCGTGCGAAGATGTCGCTATCAAGTCGGTTTGGCGTAGGCTGGGGCACCTTTTTACGTTAAGATAGGCTTTTACGTACTGTTGGGAAGGCGCGAAATGAAAAGTTGGACAATCAGACAATTGATTTGTGCGATTGCCGTTTTTTTACATTCAAGCCTATGCTTTGCAACGGGCGCGGTGCCGATTCGTGCTTGCACGGAAGATAATACATCTTTTCCTTGGTTGATTGACGGCCAGGTTGGTGTTACCACGTTTCAATTGAAAATGGTTGAGCGTCGTTTGGGCAGCAAAATCGACATGGTTCCCTTGCCTTGGCGGCGCTGCATTGCAGAAGTGCAAGCGGGTACGCGCGATGCGGCCATTAAAATTAGTTTTAGCCCGAGTCGGGCCTTGGAAGTGGGCGTTTTCCCCATGCATCAAGGCAAACTCGATGTCAGCAAGCGTTTACACTTTGATAGTTACAGCCTGTATCGGGTGAAAGGCAGTGCCGTCAGTTGGGATGGCAAGGTCTTGAAAGCGGGGGGTAAAATCGGTGCACAAGCGGGTTTTTCGATTATCGAACAATTACAGGCCCTGGGTGCCAAGGTGGATGAAGGCGGGCGCTCAGCCGAAGAGCATTTGCAAAAAATGTTATTGGGACGGGTGGTGGCGGTGGCCTTGCAAACCCAGCAGGGGGATAGTGCGCTGGCGAAGAATCCTGAATTTAAACTCAATATTGAAAGAATCACCCCGCTCTTGGTTGAAAAGCCATATTTTTTAATGTTTTCCAAACAGTTTTATCAGCAAAACCCGGAGTTTTCTGCTGCGGTGTGGCAAACCATTGAACTGGTGCGCGAATCGCCCGAGTATGTGAAATATCTGCAGACGATTCAATAAAAAGAGACGACGTGGCTGATTGGGCTACGTCCTGCAAGCAGAACAAAACAGCAAACAATCAATGTGAAAACTTATCGTTTTTGCTGATCGCGGTAATATCCACAAAGCGCGAGCCATTGTGATTGGTGGCATGACAACTTGAATTGCAATGGGACGACAAGACGGATTGGTCCGGGTTGATGTCAGATTGATGGTTGGAAATGAATGAGTTAATCGAATGAAGTAAAAATATTTTAAGGCGTACTCAATTCAGCCACAAAATCATAGGTATCACCCCGGAAAAACGACTGGCAAAACTCCACCGCACGCCCGTCACGTAAAAAACCCAGCCGTTCCACCGATAAACCCGCATCACCCACTTGCGCTTGCAGTAATTTGGCTTGTTCCGCATTTAATAATAAGGCCGACAAGCGCTGCAATGCACGTACCGGGCGGTTGCCTGCCTGTTCCAGCGCGTCATACATCGAAACATCGACCGATTCCAATGACGGTAAAAATTCTGCGACGATGGTGGCGTATTCCAGGCACATCGGCACGTCATCCGCATAGCGAATCCGGTGGAAGCGGTATACCGGCGCGCCCGGCGAGAGCCGTAGGCGCAGCGCTTCATCGGGGGTGACCGTGCCTTCCGAGCGCTTGAGCCACACGCTACGCGGGGTGCGGCCACGGGCGCGCATGTCTTCGGAAAACGACGTGAGCTTGGCGAAATTCTTTTCGATACGGGTATTAATAAAGTTGCCCGAACCGGGGCGGCGTACCAATAAACCTTCGGACACCAGTCCATCAATCGCTTTGCGCACGGTAATGCGTGAAATAGCCAGATCGGTGGCCAACTGGCGCTCGGCAGGCAAGGCTTCATCGGGCCGCAAAATCCGTTTGTCGATGGCTTCACGCAAAGCATGTTGCAATTGCTGGTAAAGCGGCATGCTGCTGTTTTCATTCAGCACTTGCATGATGTGGGCCAAGGATGTCATGGCAAATCTCCCTATTGTTCTAACGCCGCATCTGGAATGGTGTGGCATGCCCGGTATGATACCAAAAAAAGTACCAATTTCTGAGAAATGTCTTGAGTTGATGTGCGGACGGTAAGCAAGATGGCGGCAGGTCGATGGTGGGCAGTTCGGAAATCTCATGCAAGCTGGAAGACCATTATGAGTACGGCCTCATAAGTGCGCGTTTGGCGTATTCGCACCGTTCTGACTGTTTGGTGGAGCTTGGATGGCAGTGATGTTGCAGCCGCTGCCAATTGGATGATGCTGGCAGCGGCTGTCTTTTTATCGCGCCATTACTGTGTGCGCCTACGGGTATAACCGCGTACCATCATTTCAATTTGATACTTTTCATTTAAGTTGACCTGGTAACGCTCGGCCCCGGCGCGGTTGCCATACTCATAAAAGTATGATCCCGCATTCAGAGCCCAGAAATAATGGCCATTCCATTTGCCCGGGCCATAATCCGCGCCAACTGCACCGCTAATTTCCAGCGGCACCGACCAAACCGCGCTGACCGGACGCCATCTTTCAACCAACTCAAACACGGCTTCGTAGCCGATTGGCACACTGATCTCGGGGCGGTAGAAATTGGTGGTTTTGGTGACCGAGGTGGAGCCGCCACCCGTTCCGGTCAAGGAAAAACTCACTTCTACCGAACCTTCTGCCACCAGTGGCAGACCAATTTTGCCGCCCAGTTTGACGCCTGCGGTAGCAGCCAGACTCCAGTTGGTGGCTTGAG
>JBKJLF010000212.1:0-6946 GCA_046597185.1 Burkholderiaceae bacterium
CAAAACGGGCCAGCCACGCTGGCGGTGCTATCGCGCGCGGTGATTTTGCATGATGCAAGGGCGACCAAAGAAATCGACTTCGCTGCGCGAAGTAACATTAACTTCATAATCCACCATCATGGTGACAATATTACCCTTACGCAATTCCAAGTAAGCTTTACGCCCGCCGCCTTCATTCACACGTAAAGCGACCGGTTTTTGCTTGTGATTGGCAAAGGCCGAAAATAAGACATCTTCGTTCGGGTCATTGGCATTGAGTTTGAAGACAAAAAGGTCGCGCTCACTTTTGAGTGTCGACACCAGTTTCAAAAAGCCCAATTGAAAATTTCCCATATGCATGGTTAGAATCAATACTGGGCGATTACCCGTCAAAAAGGGTGTCAGTTTTTCCGCACCAAGAATCTTGATACCATCGCACCAATCTTGAATATATTTCACACCTTTACTGCACATAAACTGATAATTCAGAATATTTTCATTCACACTGGAAATACTGCGCCGATGAATACTACTTGCTTCGCGCTTACTTACCTGTAATGACTGGGCAATCATTTTGACGGTCGAGTCACGATAAACTTTTAATCTTCGGCGCATCAGCAAGTTCATTAATGGCAATAAGAAGATTCGGCTTAAAATGCGCCCCAAGTAGGGTGCGAATTGCAATGGTGACATGTTATACCTGACAAGAAAGATTGTGAATTGTCACGACTACGAAAAAATCCCGACAAAAAATCCCGACAAAAAAGCCCAACCAATTTATTTTTTCTCCCGTACTTTGCGCCATTCGGCGAAGCTGTCATCAACACGTTTGATGCAGGCATAATAATCACTGGTGTCTTGATTATTTTTTCTGCAATTATTCCGCGCCTCAGTTTGATACGTTTTGGCAGACTCTTTTCCAAACTCTTCGAAAGTTTGCAAGCGGGTATTACTACACCCGGAAAGAAAAACAAAAAAGGTGATTTTGAGCCAAAAAAACAAGGGGTGCGACATCATTTTGTTATTCATATGACCTTTTTAGCGCTTCCGATTGAAAATAATTTTTACTAAAATGGCATGCCACAAACATTCTGCAGCATGCCAAAGCCTTCAATCGTAGTCAACCAGCACTACGATCTAACCAATTAGCAGCTGCAGGGGCCGGAGTACTGAACACCAACTGTGCCGCCGTTTTGCCCGTTTACGCCAACGGCAGTCGTCATGCCATTACTGTCGGTTGAAGCACAACCCAAAGCACCACCGTTAGGGATATCTACACGACCGCAGTAGGAAGTGTTTGGTTCGCCTTTTGCCAAAACTGGACCTTGAGCAACTTTTTTAACATTTAATTCCATGCTAATTTCCTTAATAAAATACATCAGAATGGCTGATGCACCCACTCACTCTTAAAACGAAGTGAAATACTGTAAGATCTTTAAAATTAATCAAACTTCAATTTCATAACCCAGTGTCTTAAAGGTCGATACCAATTCCGAAATCGTTGATAAACCGCTTAATCCACTGAGATACTGATCGTCAATTTGTACCTTCAGCTTTTCTTCGATTGCGAAAAGCAAAGTGGCAAATCCGAGTGAATCCAAACCCAGTTGATCCAGTCGATCATCCGGTTTCACCGATTCAATCTTTGCACCACTCACATTCTGTTTGATAAGTTCTATAAACTCACTTCTACTGATTTTCATTCGTACGCTCCAAAAACAAGGCTAACATTATTATTCCCAAAACCAAACGAGTTATTCACCGCAAATCTGATATTCTTTGTATAAGCCGCGTCAGTTGCGATGTTCAATTCTTTATCTTCACTATTTACATAATAACGAATTGGCGTAATGCAGGATTCGGCTATCGATTTAACCAGATGCAGGGCCTCAAGTGCGCCAGCAGCACCCAGCATATGGCCTGTCAATTGCTTGGTCGGCGTCACCGCAATATTGGCAAGATGCGCGCCAAAAATTGCTTTCAGTGCCAAATATTCAGCTTCATCGTTCAGTGAAGTCCCAGTCCCATGCGGGCTAACCAAATCAATCTGTGACGGTGCAATTTTTGCATCGGCCAACGCAAGCTTCATCGCATCCACCAAATCCGTTCCACCCGGCTTGGGCATCACTGCGTGGTGAGCCCCACCTGTCGCACCATAACCCAACACTTCAGCATAAATTTTTGCCCCTCTTGCTTTGGCGCGCGACTCACTTTCCAGCATCAGCATCGCTGCACCTTCAGCCATGACGAAGCCATCCCGATCAATGGAAAACGGGCGGCACGCCGTATCTGGTGTTTCATTGCGTGCTGACATGGCACGTATCCTGTCAAAACCCGCAAATATCATTGGCGATATGGTCGCCTCAACCCCACCCGTCAATACTGCATCACAGCGGCCACTCTTGATCATGTCCATGCCCAAACCAATTGCATGCGCACTGGAAGAGCAAGCGGTTGAGACCGTAAATTGCCTGCCGGTCAAGCGCCATCTCATAGCGATCTGGCTAACGATTGAATTCGGATCCACAAACGGAACGGACATCGGACTAACACCACGAGGCCCCGCTTTCAACAGGCCAGCCATAGCTTCTTCACTGAAATATGTCCCACCCAATCCACTACCCAAACAAATGGCAACGCCTTCACCGTCCAATTTATCGGAAAGAAAATTACTGTCTTTCAACGCCTCATCGGCAGCAGCAACCGCAAATTGACTGTTTCTTGACAGTGCCTCCACATTGTAGCCAAGCAGCGTGGAGATATCAGCGCATACTTCTGCGCCCACTTTGGTTCTATATTGATCAATGTCAAAGCGTGTAATTGGTGCAATTGCAGAATGAGCTCCTTTCAATGCGCGCCAGAGTTCCGACACCCCGGCACCGCTCGAAGTCAAGGCACCCAGCCCTGTCACAACAACTCTTTCACCCATCAATAGCCTTTCATTGATTAAAAATCACGATTGCAATAGTTGCTGTAAGAATAAAAAATTCCATATGGCTTAATTTTTACCTTTGCCCGTAGATACTATAAATCTTTAACGGGCATATGATAGCGTAAATCTTCATGAAGAGCAACAAACTTCTATTTATTTAACCGCAAATAAGATTAATTTTGTGAGATAAGGTTAATATAGTTGCTGTTTTTAACATGTGGTTTCATGTGGCACGGTATAGAGTCATAAATATTAATTTTAAAATCGTAGAAAACCGCATTTATTGTGTAAGTAAGATAATTTTTACTTGACTAATTTGTTTTTAATTGATTAAAAAACCATATTTTAATATCATTAATATTATGTGAAATTAAAAGGAGGCAGGCTATCCACTTAAATTGTTGATTTAAAACATCATCTTTTGCCTTTTGTAATAGTAATTATTCAAAAGTGTACCAAAGTGTTGGCCGTCCGCTACTCAGTTCCATATTGTCTGGCGGCAAACCGTGTCAAGCCTTGAAAACAGTGGTAAAGTGGTTAGACGAGGAGCATACACCATGAAGCAATTACGAATGGAAGAATTGGCGCAGAAAATAGCGCAGCACCAGCAAGATGCCGTGCAGCAGGAAAGCGAGTGGCTGCAGCAAAACCGCTTGAATACCGAACGACTGGCCGATGTCGAAGATTTAATGGCCACCATCGTCGGCATTATTCCGGCCATGGTGTTTGTGAAACGCGCCAGTGATTTACGCTTCGAACTGTTTAATCAGGCCGCCGAAGCATTGCTCGGTTATGCCGCCAGCGATTTGATCGGTAAAAACGATTATGACTTTTTCCCCAAGGAACAAGCTGATTTTTTTACCGCCGAAGACCGCAAGGTTTTGGCCAGCCACTGCGCGCTGGAAATCCCCGAAGAAACCATTACCACCGCCCGTGGCGAACAACTGATTTTGCATACCCGCAAAATTGCGGTGCGCAACAAACAGGGGGAAGCCACCCATCTGCTGGGCGTTTCGCTTGACATTACCGAGCGCAAAAAATATGAAGCGCAAATCGAAAGCCTGGCTTTTTTTGATTCGCTCACTGGCCTGCCCAATCGCCGCCTGATGCAAGACCGCCTGCTGCAAACCATGGCGGCAACCAGGCGCAGCGGTAAGCAAGGTGCGCTGATGATGATCGACCTCGATAATTTCAAAACCCTCAATGACACCATGGGCCATGAACTGGGCGACCAGTTGCTGATTGAAGTGGCGCATCGTTTAAAACGTGATTTGCGCGATGGCGATACCGTGGCGCGGCTGGGTGGTGATGAATTTATTGTCATTTTGGATGGCTTGCATGAAACCGAGTTGGCCATTATCGATGCCAAAAAAGTCGCCAAAAAAATTCAAAATGAATTGCGCCAGCCTTATGTGTTGCGCATTAAGCCAGAATCCAAAGAGGGTGCGGCTGGTAGCCCGCCCGTTCCCGCCAGCACAGAGCGCCGCTACACCCATTTTTGCTCGGCCAGTGTCGGCATTGCCCTGTTTTGCGGCACCGACGTGAGCGCGGACGAACTGGTTAAACGGGCTGACACGGCCATGTACCAGGCCAAACATGCCGGGCGCGATACCCTGTGCTTTTTCGACCCCGCGATTCAAAGCGCGGCCATGGCGCGTTCTGCGCTGGAGCAGGATTTACGCACCGCGATTATTGAAAAGCAGTTTTTGCTGCATTACCAACCCCAGATGGATGACGGTGGGCGAGTGGTGGGCGCGGAAGTGTTGGTGCGCTGGCAGCATCCGACCCGTGGTTTGGTGCCACCGGGGGAATTTATTGGTGTGGCCGAAGAAAGCGGTATGATTGTGGCCATTGGGGACTGGGTTTTGCAAACCGCTTGCCAGCAATTGGCGGCATGGGCCAGCCAGGCGGATTTGGCGCAATTGACACTGGCCGTTAATGTGAGCGCGCGCCAGTTTAGCCGCCCCAAATATGCCGACGAAGTGGCCGCCTTGTTGCATGCCAGCCAAATTAACCCGAACCGCCTCAAGTTGGAACTGACCGAGAGCCTGCTGTTTGAAAATACCGAAGACGTGATCGCCAAAATGTTGGTGTTGAAGAAGTTGAACGTCCAATTTTCGCTCGATGATTTTGGCACTGGTTATTCATCGCTGTCGTATCTGAAGCGCTTGCCGCTGTCGCAGCTTAAAATCGACCAATCGTTTGTGCGCGATGTGATGTCCGACCCGAATGACGCCGCCATTGCCAAAACCATTGTGGCATTGGCGGACAGCCTGGGTTTGGAAGTGATTGCCGAAGGGGTGGAAACGCTGGTGCAGCGTGACTTTTTGCAAAGCTCGGGCTGCCATCGTTATCAGGGGTTTTATTTTTGCCGGCCCGTGCCGCTGGCGCAATTTGAAGCATTTGCGTTTGGGCGCTGTGTATTGCCTTGATGCGCTTTGATGCGCTGGCCTTGGGTTATAATTTCGCTTTTTCGGGATGCCGCAAATGAATCCAATTGATTTGAAGATGAATGTTGCCACCTTGGCGGATATTGATGATGTGTTAGCGCTGCAAAGCAAATATCACATTGCGTCGATTGCGGAAGAAGACAAATCCAGCGGTTTTGTCACTACCTTGTTTACCCCGGATCAGTTGACGGCGCTGATTCAGGATGAAGCGGGTTTGTTTGTGGGGCGGGTGGATGGGCGCTTGGTGAGCTATGTGATGGCCGCTTCCTGGGGCTATTGGTCGCAGTGGCCGATGTTTGCCCATATGATCAAGAGTTTGCATCAACTGAATTTTCTGGGGCAGCAATTAAGCACCGAAAACTCCTACCAATACGGCCCGGTGTGCGTGGACAAGCCGTTTCGCGGTAGTGGCGTGTTGGCGCAGATATTTGATTTTGCACGGGAAAAAATGGCCGCGCGCTACCCGATTCTGGTTACCTTCGTCAATAAAATCAACACCCGCTCGTTTGTGGCGCATACCCAAAAGCTGGGGCTGCAAGTGATTCAGGAGTTTGAGTTTAACGGTAACCAATACCATGAGCTGGTTTATGATACGGCCAAGCCGCTATAAAGACGCGGGTGGGGCTTGCAATCAAACTACCTTGGAATTAAGCCGCGCGCCCATGCCAGCAATTGTGCGGCGGGCATGGTGCCGGTTTGCCTGCCGATTTCTCGCCCACCGTGAAATAACAGCAAGCTGGGGATGCTGCGTATGCCATAGGTTTGGCTGGCTTGCGGGGCCAGGTCGCTGTCTACTTTAACGAAGCGGATTTCGGGTGCCTGGCTGGCGGCGGCTTCAAACTGCGGTGCCATGGCGCGGCATGGGCCGCACCATGCGGCCCAAAAATCGACCAGTATCGGGGCTTCGGTGCGGGCTAAAAACTTGGGTAGGGCCTGGTCGCTGATATCCACCGGTTTGGCCGCCATGAGTTCGGCGCTGCATTTGCCGCAGATGGGGGACTCGGCCAAGCGTTCGTCGGGGATGCGGTTGGTGGTGGTGCAGGCGGGGCAGACGAGATGCATGGTGGCTTCCTTGGGAATGGTTTGCAGATTGGATTTGCGGTATATTTATGTGCCCAGTGGCATATAGAGTGTTAAGGGCTTGTTATTGAATGCGGTAAAACCGTAATGCTGGTAAAAAGCCTTGGCTGTTTCGTCTTTGGCATCAACCACCATTGCATAGGCTGCCACTTGTCGGCGGGCTTCCAGACAACGATCCACAGCACAGCCAAGCAACATCCGACCCAGGCCACGGCCTTGCTGTTCCGCATGTATTGCCAATCGCACTATGCGAAAGCAAGGAACCGGGTAGCGTGGTAGTTTTTTGCGGTTAGCTTCATCAAGTTCATCTGTGTCGATCTGGGCCGCACTCAGGCTGTAGTAGCCAAGTATGGTGTGGGGTTGGTCGGAATCAACTAACACGCGCACAACGGCAATGCCCTTTTTGCTTTGCTGTACTGCAAAGCGTGCAAGAAAGTCATCGAGCTCGGCAATACCAGAGGTGAAGGCTTGCCGGTCATGTAAGCGTGAGTCAAGTAATTGCTCT
>JBKJLF010000262.1:0-7850 GCA_046597185.1 Burkholderiaceae bacterium
TTGGGGCGGCAGATAAACGCTATTCGGTAACGTAAAACTACAATATGAAGGGCATTTTACACTACAACAGCCTACGCTGATTCATCGCAAAAGTGCAATATACTTACACTCTCTGGAATGCACAACGGTAAATTTATGAAAATTTCAAGAAGCCAGCAGCGCGCTGCCCTGCAATTATTAACTGCCCGCAGTTGGAAACCACGCATCGGCGCGTTGATCATTTTGTCTGTCGCCACCTTCACCTGGTGGCAGCAAGGACAAGTCAAACCGGGGCAAATGGTGAAAGGTGGGGTGTTGCAAGGACAAGTGACTCAGGTTGCCGATGGCGATACCATCACCTTGCAAGACGCCGAAAAACGCGAATACAAATTACGCCTGGCCTATATCGACGCACCGGAAAAAGCCATGCCTTTTGGCAGTGACGCCAAACGTAATCTGGTGCAGTTGGTCGAGCATCAAACGGTTGAAGCCAAAATTGATGATGTGGATAGCTATGGGCGGGGAGTGGCGCGAATTTTTAAGGATGGGCAAGATGTGAATTACGCCCAATTGACCAAGGGCTATGCCTGGCATTACAGTCAATATGCAAAGAAGAGTCAGGATGGCATTGACTACCAACGCTACCAGCAGGCACAGGATACGGCGCGCAGCAAAAAAACGGGGCTATGGAAGGAGGCCAGCCCCACGCCGCCATGGGAATGGCGGCGGGGGCAACAGCATGTGCAACCGCAGGAGTAGCAATAAACTTGATTCAGCCTTGGCGATTACAGCGCTGCCAGAAAATTCTGCAAATCCGTTCTGTCCTGTGGTGACAAGCCCATACGGAAGCGCCGGTCGTAGAAGGTGACGATATCCGCCACATTTCTGGCCGAACCATCATGAAAGAACGGCGCACGCGATTCCAGGGCACGCAAGCTTGGGGTTTTAAAACGCCCCAAATCACGCCATTTCCCCGTCACCAAACCTTGGCCCGGATCGGTTAAAGCCAATGTCTCACCCGTGGCATTATTTCTGAAGGTGTACAAAGGCATATCCGGCGTGCGACGATTGGCCGCAGCCACGCCAGTGTGAAAAAAGCGCGGTACCGAGCTGCTACCGATATTGGGCGCATTATGGCAACCTGCGCAGGTGGTGCGTTGTTGCTGCACTGGTACCACATCATTAAAGCCTGGCACCTGATCGACTAAAAATGGGCGGTTATTGAAAATTTGCTCACCGCGCGCAATCGATGCCTTGGCCTGATCGCTCGCCGACACCGAGCGCGGCACAGGTTGGCCGGGCCGTGGTAGTGCTGCTGGCGGGGCCAAATTCAACCAGGCACCAAACATGGTCATCACATTGCGGGTAAAGGGTGCTTTGGTTTGATAATCACCACTCAGAAAATCATTGATGCCAAAATAAAATGGGGTGGTGGTCAAAGCTTGTGGGCCGCCGCGCACGCGCGTTGCATTCAATGCCCCCGCCACGTTATTGCTTAATTGCGCGGTGGTTAACGATTTTTCAAACTCCACCACAGCCGCCAGTTGCGCAGGCGTTAAACCCGCTTCAAACTGGGCATGCCCGATTACCGCACCAATGGCCTGGACGGTTAAATCGGTATCCAGCGGCGCAAAGCACGAAGCGGGGCCACGTTGCAGGATGCATAAAGTGGATTTGGGATCGGCCTGGGTTGCACGACCATCCCACATCACCGAGGTATTAAAGCGTAAATTGGTGGCGGGCAAAGGGCGGCGGAACATCGACAATTCGGTGGCACTGGCAAAGCCATAGGGGTCTTCCACCCTGGTCAAGGTAAATTCGGCATTGGCCGGAATGGGCAAGCCAACCCGGATCAAGCCTTTGTTTAATAACATGCTGTAAGCCGCACGCTTTTGCTCCAACGTGGTCACCGCCGCTTTAGGCGAGTTGCTGCCATCGTTGCTGCGGAAAAGCGGGTCATTACCATTGGAAGCGGTAAACCGTGCTTGCACACTACCTGGGGTAATGCTCCAGCCATCGCTCTCCTGATGGCAAGTGACGCAAGCGCGGCCATTACCAAAGGGTTGGAAAAACGGATTAGCACGGTTGATGGTGCCCGTGCTGCTAATCGTGAGCGCAGCGCCACTGCCATTCACTTGCGCTACCGGTATGGAGGGAGGTGGTGGCGGTGGCGGCGTTTGCGCCGCAACATTCTGCGCCAAGCTTGCCAATAAAACGGGGGGCGTCAGTAATAAGGCCATCCACATTGCTTGGGTCAGTTTCAGGTTAATGGGTTTCATTTTTTCTCCTTGTGCCAATTGCATGGTTTGTGTAACGAATAAAGGGCCTCAATAACAAGGTGCTTCAACATGGAAACCATTATACGCGCCAATTGTGGGGAAAAAAAGGAGAAAAGTTGCTGATTAGAATTGAATTGTATCGGTTAGGTCTGGGCCAGTGCAAAGCTTAATCCTGGCGCTCAATGCCGTTTAACACCCTGAAGCACAGCAGCACACCCAGCACGCCAAAAATCACCGCACCCAGGCCAAAGCCCGCCAATATGCCAATCGCACCATAATATTTCCCACCCAACCAAACAAAAGGAATCACCCCCAAGGTAGAGCGCGCCCAATTGAGCATGGTGGAATAAAAAGCAAAACCCAAATTATTGAAAGCGGCATTGGCAACAAACAAACAGCCATTAAAAAGAAAGCTGGCCGAAACCGCATAGCAAAAGAACACAATCAACTCACGCCCCAGCCCACGCGCGCCAAAGCCATCTGCAATCATGCCACTGCCCAGAGCCAGCACCAACCACACCAGCGCCACATACACCAGGGTGACGGTCAGGCTATCGCGCATCACGCCGCGCAGGCGGTCGAAGCGCTTGGCCCCCAGATTTTGGCCAATGATCGGGCCAATCGCACCGGAGAGTGCAAAAATGCCACAAAACGCCATCGGAATCAAACGCCCGATTACTGCCCAGCCAGCCACAGCATCATCGCCATATGGCGCAATCGCCGCCGTCACCACGGTATTGCCAACTGGGGTAGCTACCTGGGTTAACATGGCGGGGACCGCGATGGCCAAAAAAGGCCGCCATTCGCGCTGCAATACGGCTAAATGCGGCCACGTATACAAGCGATGGCGACGCAAACTATGCGCCCCCCCCAATATCATTGCCAGACGCGCCAACACATTCGCATACGCCGCGCCATCCAAACCCCAACCAAAGCCAAAAATAAACAAAGGATCAAGGATTGCGGTCGCGATGCCAGCGCTCAAAGTAACGTACATCGCGCTTTTTGCATCACCCAAAGCGCGTAGCAAGCCGCCAAACGCCATACCCAAACCGAGTAAAGGTATAGACGGCAGCACAATGAGCATAAAACGGCGCGCGTAGTCTGCGGTAATCCCGCGTGCGCCCAGAGCATGCAGCACCTGCGCCAAAAACGGGGCCAGCAGTAACGCCAACACGGCCATGCTCATACCCATCACCAAAAGCGACGCCCCGGCCAACTCGCAAGCGCTTTGGCGATTGCCAGTGCCCAAAGCGCGCGAAGTGAGCGCAGTAGCGGCAATCGATAAACCGATACCGATCGAGGTAAAGAAAAACAAAATCGTACCCGCATACCCCACCGCAGCCGCCAATTCTTGCTGCCCCAGGCGCGAAATATAGTACAGATTCAGCACATCCACCACAAACAAGGCCAGCA
Organism: Burkholderiaceae bacterium; assembly: GCA_046597185.1. GTDB lineage: Bacteria > Pseudomonadota > Gammaproteobacteria > Burkholderiales > Burkholderiaceae_D > CAMBDR01. The sequence continues at coordinate 3,675 of JBKJLF010000262.1, forward strand.
AACCGACCGAACCAGTCGCACTCATCACCAACACATGGCGCATGGTAGACCCACTGACAAATTTGGCGTTCGCTAGCGCCGGACTCACTTCAACACGACTCATTCCCGCTCCCGATGTTTGTGCCCGATTGCAGGCCCGCTACGACTTACCCACACTATTTGGCCTTGGTGGCCCACATGGCCGCGTTTTGCGCATTCGCCTCTTGCCCAAGTTCACCATTTTTATACGCTTTGGCGACCCGTTTTATGGCATCCACATCACCCGCCTCGGCGGCGCGCTTATACCAACGCCAAGCCTGGGTCGGATCAGCGCCGCCGCCTTCGCCCAACTCCAGCATAATCGCCAAATTGTATTGCGCCAAAACATGGCCGCGATCCGCCGCGCGCCGATACAGCAGCAGCGCCTGCTTCTGGTCTTTGATCACGCCCTGACCTTCGCTATACAGCGTAGCCAAATTGCTCATCGAATCCATATCGCCCAATTCGGCCGCCTTGCGGTAAATTTTGGCGGCCAGTGTGGCATCTTTTTCCACGCCATCGCCTTTGGCAACCATAATGCCCAAATTATAGAGCGCATCGGTATTGCCTTGTTCGCCCGATTTGCGATACAGTTCCACCGCCGTGGCGCGATTTTTGGGCACGCCCCAGCCATTGTCAAACATGGTACCCAAATAATATTGCGCATTCACATTGCCTTTGTCAGCCAGCGGTTTTAATTCTTTATATGCCACCGTGAAGTCTTCGGCGAAATACGCCAAAATACCATTATGAAAGCCCGCCTGGGCGCTACCCATACACATCACGCACGCCGTGCAGGCCAAAATACCGATCCACCATTTACGCATCGCATCTCCCTTTTTTTCAACTTCCCGTTGCCAATATCATACAGCAGCCCCTCGCCTGTTACAATTTCTCAGAGAGCAAAATTCGAACTTGATAATAATGTAGCAATTCCTTACGCTTTTTACCAAACAAAGCTGGCAAAAATCAACATAAGCTACGATGATAGCACCAAGCCAACCCCACCCTCATGTTTGGAGTCCCCATGCCACCTGATTTTTTTCGCAATTGCGCCCTGATTTGCCTGATCGGCGGTATTGCCGCATCCAGGCTCACTCTGGCGGGCGAAGCGAGCGCCCCGACTGCCCCGACTGCATCCACTGCAGCAGTTGCACCAACCGCACCCATTGCCGCCCTGCCTCGACTCAGCACCGAGCAGCAAGCCTTACACGTATTAAATCGCCTGGGCTATGGCCCGAAACCAGGCGATGTGGACTATGTACAAAGAATTGGGGTAGCGGCGTATATTCAACGCCAATTGCAGCCGGAATCCATCGCCCTGCCCGCAAAACTGGAACAACGACTGGCGCAACTGGAAACCCAGCAAGCCAGCAGCGGCCAAATGCTGAGCGACTTCCGGCAAGCGCGCCAGGCCGCCAAAAACGGCAATGCAGAAGATAAACAACAAGCCAAGGAAGACACCATCCATGCAGCCGAGCAACGCGCCATGGCAAGGCTGGTACGCGCCATCGACAGCCCGCGCCAACTGGAAGAAGTCATGGTCGATTTCTGGTTCAACCATTTTAATGTGTTTGCAGGCAAAGGTTTGGATCGGGCCTTAATTACCAGCTACGAGCGCGATGCGATTCGCCCCTATGTGATGGGTAATTTTCGCCAATTATTGGGTGCCACCGCAAAACATCCGGCCATGTTGTTTTATCTGGATAACTGGCTTTCCACCAAAGCCGACTATACCGCACCCAAGGCCAGGCGTTTGGGGCTGGCACCGCAAAAAAACAAAGCCAGTGGTTTAAATGAAAACTATGCGCGCGAATTAATGGAATTGCACACCCTGGGGGTAGATGGTGGTTACACCCAGCAAGACGTGACCGAGTTGGCGCGCATCTTCACCGGTTGGACCTTTGCCGCCCGTGGCGATACCCAGCGCAACGATTTATTTCAGTTTGACCCGCAGCGGCATGACAACGGCACCAAATCCTGGTTAGGCAAAAGCGTGTCACCCAATGGTCGGCAAGAAGGCGAATTTGCGCTTGACGTGTTGGCGCAGCACCCCTCCACCGCCAAATTTATCAGCTATAAATTGGCGCAATATTTTGTGCAAGACCAGCCCGACCCCAAGTTGGTGGAACGGCTGGCGCGCCAGTTTACCGACAGCCATGGTGAAATTCGCCCGGTCTTAAAAACCCTGTTCGCCAGCCCCGAATTTTTAAACGCCAGCAACAGCAAATTCAAAACCCCTTACCAATTTGTGATTTCGTCCGCACGTGCCGCCAACACGCCGATAGAAAATATCCGCCCTTTGCTAGGCACACTGCAACAACTTGGCATGCCGCTATACGGTAGCCCGACCCCGGATGGCTATAAAAACACCGAAACAGCATGGCTCACGCCGGACGCGCTGAGCCGCCGGATTCAATTTGCCACCGCCCTGGCGACGGGCCGTTTGCCACTGGCGCAAGAGTCAAAACATCAAAAACTGGGCAAAAAGCAATTGGAACGTCAAGCCATACCAAGCGAGCAACCCTTAGCACAAAGCCAGATCCTGCAAGCCAAGGATTTATTGAACACACTGGGTAGCAGTATTTCGCCGGGCACGCGGGAATTCATCACTGGGCAACCCGCCGCCATGCGTGCCGCCCTGGTGCTGGGCAGCCCGGACTTTATGCGCCATTAATTTCAGGCATTAAATTAAGACATTAAATTCTGGCATTCATTTGCCGCCGCAAACCATTTTGGAGACTTTTATGCAACGTCGATTATTTTTACAAGCCGCTGCCAGTAGCAGCATTGTTACCCTGGGTACCGGCATGAGCATTGCCACCCGCGCCGCCCTACCCGAAGCGAGTAGCATTACCGGCACCAACATCATCAATAAGAAATTGATTGTGGTCATGCTGCGCGGCGCGGCCGATGGTTTGAACATAGTCGCCCCGATAGGCGACCCGAATTACGCCCGTTTGCGCCCCGGCATTGGTTTGGCCAAGCCTGGGCAAGAGTTGGGCGCACTGGCGCTGGATGGTTATTTTGGCTTGCACCCTGCGCTGGCCGATTTAATGCCCTTATGGCAGCAAAAGAAACTGGCCTTCGTACATGGCTGCGGCTCCAACGACGCCACCCGTTCGCATTTTGATGCGCAAGATTATTTGGAGTCTGGCACGCCGGGCAATAAATCCACCGATGATGGCTGGATGAACCGCTTGCTGGCGCAAGTGCCGGGTTCGCGCTCGCCCACCCGTGCGCTGGCGATAGGCCCGGTCATGCCGCGTATTTTGAGTGGCCGCGCCGCAACCAGCACCATTGCCTCCGGTGCGGCGGGCACGCGCGAGAATTTGCTGGATCGGCCCGGTATTGGTCAAGCCTTCGAGCAACTGTACAAAAGCGATGCCAAACTGGCAGGCACTTACGCCGATGCAAAAACCTCGCATGCCGAGATTATGGCCGCCGCCAAGCAAGAGAGTGGCGTCGAAAGTAAAGAGATGAAAGCGGCAGACATGGGCGCACCGCTGCCCAACGGCTTCCCGGATGACGCCACCCGCCTGGCGCGCCTGATGCGCAATGAAGCGCGCATCCAAATGGCCTTTTTGGCGCTGGGCGGCTGGGACACCCACGCCAACCAAGGCGCAGGACAAGGGCAATTGGCCAACCGCCTGCAACCACTGGGCCAGGGTTTGGCACGCTTAACGCGTGAACTGGGGCCGATGATGAAAGACACATTGATTGTGGTGATGTCCGAATTTGGCCGCACCGCACGCCAAAACGGCAATGGCGGCACCGACCATGGGCATGGCAATGTGATGTGGCTGTTGGGCGATACCCTGGCGGGTGGCAAAGTGCATGGCGCATGGCCGGGTTTGGCAGAAGGGCAATTGTATGAAGGGCGCGATTTGGCAGTAAGCACCGACTTCAGAAGTGTGCTGGGGCAATTGACGCAGCAACATTTTGGGCTGGATGACAAGCAGATGGGGCTGGTGTTTCCCAAGCATGAATTGATCAAGCCTGCGGGTTTGCAATTGTTTGCCTGACAAGCAAAAAAAATACCAGGCACGGATATTGAGCGAAAATTGCGTGACATTGGCGGTGCTACCGGGTTGCTCACCCACCTGATTGGTTAGCATTGCCCCACCATAACTTTATCGAGCCGAGTAGGCCGCCGGA
>JBKJLF010000472.1:0-16094 GCA_046597185.1 Burkholderiaceae bacterium
GTGACTGGGTACCGGAAACGCCAAGCGGACTGGTGGCGACGTTACGACATTATCAGGAAGAGGGCTACCAGTGGTTGGCAAGATTAAGTCGTTGGGGTGTCGGCGGCATTTTGGCTGATGATATGGGGCTGGGTAAAACCATTCAAACCTTGACCCATATTTTGATTGAAAAAGAAGCCGGGCGTCTGACTGCGCCAGCCTTGGTAGTCGCGCCGACCAGCCTGATGGATAACTGGCAAAGCGAAGCTGCGCGGTTTGCGCCGAGCTTAAAAGTCTTGTTATTGCAAGGGGTGGAGCGGGCGGAGCGCTTTGACCAAATCGAACAATATGATTTGATCTTAACCACTTACGCTTTATTGCCGCGCGACGAAGAAAAATTGTTGCCACATGCCTTCCATCTGTTGATTTTGGATGAATCGCACTATATCAAAAACAATCGTTCCAAAGCGACGCAAACGGTAGGCGTGTTAAATGCGCGGCATCGCTTGTGCTTGACGGGAACACCGTTGGAAAACCATTTGGGCGAACTCTGGTCGCAATTTCATTTCTTGCTGCCGGGTTTGTTGGGCGATGAAAAAACCTTCAACAATGAATTCCGCAATCCGATTGAAAAAATGGGCGATGAGGTGCGCCGCAGTTTGTTGGGGCGTCGCATCAAACCGTTTTTACTGCGTCGTACCAAGGACAAAGTGGCCAAAGAATTGCCGCCCAAAACCGAAATGGTACGCCATGTGGAGTTGGCCGGGCCGCAGCGTGATTTGTATGAAACCGTGCGCTTGGCGATGGATAAAAAAGTGCGGGACGAAATCGCCAAAAAAGGCGTGGCGCGCAGCCAGATTGTGATTTTGGAAGCGCTGTTAAAACTGCGTCAGGTTTGTTGCGACCCGCGTCTGGTAAAAACCGTCACCGTGCGCAAAGCCAACCCGCCTTCGGCCAAGTTGATGGAATTGATGACGATGGTGGAAGAATTGCTGGCCGAGGGGCGCAAGATTTTAATCTTCTCGCAATTTACCAGCATGTTGGCCTTGATCGAAGCGGAACTGGAAGAGCGCAGCATTGGTTATGCTTTGCTGACCGGGGATACCAAAGACCGGGCGGCGCAGGTAACGGCCTTCCAGCAGGGGGCGGTGCCGGTGTTTTTGATCAGTTTGAAAGCGGGCGGGGTAGGGTTGAATTTGACTGCGGCTGATACCGTGATCCACTACGACCCGTGGTGGAACCCGGCGGCGGAAAACCAGGCGACGGATCGGGCCTGGCGGATTGGTCAGGACAAACCGGTGTTTGTGTATAAGCTCATTGCCAAGGGTACGCTGGAAGAAAAAATTCAGGCCTTGCAGCAGCGCAAATCGGAATTGGCGAATTCGATGTTAAACGACGGGGATGTGCAAAATATGCGGGTTACACAAGAAGACTTGCAGGCGATTTTTGCGCCGATGGAAGATTGAGGCGGGGGTAAAACTTTGCAAAATCTGTGGTAATTCAGGGGTGGTTCACGAACCGCCCCCCCTACGAGAGATTTCAATTATGGCGAATTCGCCACAATTAAATCGGTCTGCCCGGCATGAAAACACGAAAGCCCACTAACGATTACTCGCTGCGGGCCTCGGAAGGTGGGCACATGACATGTCATATGCGTTGGGTTAAAAAATATAGGATTTCGGCGCTGGCGTCAATAATTTACTGCATGCAACTCCCCCTACTGTCCCACTCAATCCCACTTACACCACTTGCGCCACATGCTGGGCGGCGGCGCGGTAGTCGTCGCGGGTTTCTTGCATGAATTCGGCTTCGGCTTGCAGGTAGTTCAGCAGGTCGCGGGTTTCTGGTAGCGGGATGTGGTCGGCAAATTGGCGCGCGATTTGGTGCAGCTTGCCGAGCGCTTCCACGCCTGTGCTGAGTGTGAAGAAGGCGTCATTGGCGAACTTGCCGAGGGCCTGGCACATTTGGCTTTGCTCGGGCGTGAGGTGCGGTTGGTTGGTGATGTCGCCGGGGAGTTGTTGCATCAGTTTGCCGAACGGGAAGTAATAATGCTTGTCGTATTCGGCTTTGAGGGCTTGTTCGGCGGCGGGGTCGATGTCCGGGCCGGGCATGTGGGGGAAGCTTGGGTGCAGGTCGATTTCTTGCTGCAAGTGCGGGTGTTGGCGGTAAAAATCAAAGGCCATGCTTTGGTAGATTTCGCCCAGGGTGTGGGTGATGTCGGCTTCGTGTTTGAGGTGGATGACGATGTTGGCGAGGTTGACGTGTTGCGGTAGCAGTGGCTCCAGCGGGGCCGGGAATAAGGGGCACATGGCGGCCAGGCCTGCGGCGATGGTTTGGTGGGCGCGACGGGATTGGTAGCAAATGGCTTCGCACAGTTGGGCTTCGTTGTGGGTGAAGCTGGTTGGTGTGGCGGGTAATAGTTGCAGCAGGCGAAATAGCGCGGTGGTGGGGTTTTCTTGCGGATTGAGGTGGAGGTGTGGCGTTTTCATGGTTTGGTACTCCAGCATAAAAGGATTGGAATACCCGCTTTCCTGCTGTCAAACAGGGTGGCGGGCACAAGGTAGGGTTGACAGACCGGATGCTGGCACCGGTAGGCCCGAAGGCCTCCCCACCCCGGCCCGCCATGGGCGTGCGTGGTGGAAATCAGCACGCTACCGAGGCAACGGCTGACCAGCATCTACAGGCTGTCAAACCTGATCACGTTTTTTTCCGTGAAGTGGTGATTGTAGCTGATGTGGGGGCGTGGTTCAAGGTTTGATGGCGGGTATAATGCAATGCATTGGGGGCTTGCTGCGGGGTAAATGTATGGATAGGGCAGAAATTATAGCGCAATTGCAGAAATTGCCCGCTGAAGCAGCGGCAGCCTGTGCATTGAGGGTGGGATTGCGAGTGTTGCCATGGCTGGCGTTATCAAAAGACAAACAGGCATTAGCACGTTGGAAGGAAGAAGACCGCGCAAAACATTTGCTTGGCGTGCTACTGGCTTATGATGTGGCTTTAATGGTTGTTTGGGATAGGAAAGCTACCGGGGTGCATGAAGCCGCACAAGCAAGGCTAGCCGCAGCCTACGATGACGCTGCAACTTAGCGTGAAATAACACAGATTTTGGACGACCAAAAACCTCGTGAGCAATATCACGATTCTGTGATTATTTCATAATCCGGGGTGTTGTGGGCGACTCCGCATCATGAAAGTTAGTTAGCGCACGCGAAAAAGAAAAAGCCACTGAGCGAGCCGAATATTGGCTGGAACACGTAAAAAGCTTCGGCAAAGGCGCGCCCGTACTCATCGTCGCCAACAAGGCAGACAAAGAACCCGTGCGCCTGGACGAAGGCTTGCTACTGGAAAAATACCCCGGCATGATCAAAGGCTTTTTCCAACTCGCCTGCACCGAGGCAAAAGGCACATTCCGCAACCAGTTTGAACAATTCCGGCAAGCCTTCTGCCAGCAACTGCAAGCCGTAGGCCTGCACCAAGTCCAATTTCAAAAAGCCCATTTTGAAGTACTGCAAAACCTGCGCCAACGCACGCCGCAACAAGCATTTTTAACGCACCAAGACTATGCCGCCTTGTGCGCGCAGCACCGAGTGGATGCACACGGCGCGCTAGATAGCGCGTGGCTGCTCGACATTTTGGATAAACTCGGCGTCATCGTCCACTTCCCCGACATCGCCGAAATGGACATTACATCCTCAATCCGCGCTGGCTCACCTATGGCGTGTACACGGTTATGTATAACGAGCAAGCGCGCATGACGCGCAAACAGGTCACCCAATTATTGGCCGCCAGACCCGTGCAAGACCAAGACGGCAACACGCTCAGCTACCCACCCGGCAAATGCCACATCATTTTTGAAGCCATGCGCCGCTACAAGCTATGCTATTTTTTGCGCGATGATCAAGACCAACTCATCATCCCCGCCTTGCTGCCTTCGGACATCAAACAACACGGCTTCGATACCACCAACGCGCTGGTTTTCCATTACCAGTTCGAAAGCTTCCTGCCGCGTCATTTAGTCTCGGAACTAATCGTTGAATGCCATGAAGAAATCGCCATCATCAACGGGCAAGACATCGTTTGGCAGCACGGCGTATTGCTGCACAACGATACCCACCGCACCCAGGCGCTAATCCAGGCAGACTACCATTTCCGCCGCCTCAGCATCTGGCTAACCCGCAGCCCCACCACGCCCGACTTTTTGGCCGTACTGCGCGACAGGGTAGCCAGAATCGTGAAACGAATCGCCATCAAATATGATCAAAACATCCGCCTGCCGCGTACCGCCTTGCTTCTCGACAGCAGCCTACCGAACGATGATGAGTTGGCCGACTTCGAGCAAGTGATCAGAATGCGTGACAAGGGGCAACCCACCTATTTTCACAAATCCGGCAGCGAATACAGCATCAACAAAATCCTTGGCCTGTTCGAGCCGCAAGCCAGCCAAGCGGGCAGCGGCAACACCACCATCAACATCAGCAACAGCAGTGTCGGCGATATAACCGCAGCCAAAAACATCAAAGGCAGATAATTGAATTATTGAAGGCAGTGGCGCAGCCGAACCCGTGTCACGCGCCGCCTTCGTGCGCCTCAAATCCCACCACATTACGCGCGTCCCGCGCAAACTCCACGCCAATCAAATGAATCGGCACCCCATGCGCCCGATACTTGTCGGCATAGCCCTTATCCAGCAACTGTTGCAAAGCCCGCCCCTTGGGTGCGCTTTCCACCACCTTGAATTCAAACAACCAGATATGCCCCGGCATCACCACCGCCATGTCAATGCGCCCATGATTGGTCGCATCTTCCACCCGCACATCCAGCCCACTGGCCACAAAATAGGCGTAAAACACGCTGGCATAATAACCTTCATATTGCGCAATATCGTTTTTTGTAAACCACTGGTGTGGAATGCTGCGGTCCGGCGATCCGGCAAAAAATGACTGAAACAAAGTGGGCAACAAATCGATTCGCGCAGCTGCCAGATGCTGATATAAATGCCGCTTGTTCGTCACTTCCAGCCCGGAATCGCCCGTCCATTCGCGCAGCAAACTGCCAAACAGGCTTTGCCGCACTTCGTGATTGGGGATGCGCAAATAGTAATAATCACTGTCGGCGATGGATTCTTCGCGCTCAATGGTCAGGTAGCCCGCCTGAAACATCAGCGTAGTTGTGGGGATTTTATCGATATCAAACCTGCCGAGCAATTCGCCGTCCGATTCGGCTTGCGCCAGCGTGGGTAACCAGGTTTGCCGTTCGGCCAACAGCTTGATCAAGAATGTCGGCGTGCCGGACTCAAACCACCATGGGCGAAAACGGCGATTAAGCAGCAAGAGCAATAAATCATACGGGTTATACACGGCATCGCCCAACCAGTTGTAGCCGTTATACCAATGACGAATTTGATCGCGGTCAAGGCCTGCCAGTTCAGGCGCAAATACGGTATCGATATCCGCATCGGTATAGCCGCACAATGCTGAATATTTGGGGGTAAGCGTAATATCGTTCAAATTATTCAAGCCACTGAACAGATTGACCTTGCTGAACTTGGATACCCCGGTCATGAACACAAAGCGAATATCGGCATCCGCTTGCTTGATGGCGCTGTACAGGTTTTTCAGTCCCTCCCGCATAACCAGCGCTACGGGGCTATCGGTAATATTGTCGAGAATCGGTTTATCGTATTCATCAATGAGCACCACTACCCGTTCGCCATATTTTTGGTGAGCCAAGCTCAGTAACTGGGCAAACTGCCCCGAGATGCTGGTATGGGTGCAGCTCACGCCCAAGCGGGTTTGGTTGTCAATCAACAATTCACGGATTTTTTCATCCAATGTGGCTTCAGAATGCAGCACGCCACCACTGAAACTGATGGACACCACCGGAAAGCGGCGCGACCAATCCCATTTGTCTTCGGCGTAAAGACCCGCAAACAATTCTTTACGGCCTTCAAACAGGCTGCGCAAGGTATCTACGAACAGGCTTTTGCCAAAACGACGGGGGCGCGAAAGGAAATAATATTCTCCTTCTTCGATCAGTTGCAGTGCAAAGCCGGTTTTATCGACGTAATAATGGCCACCTTCGATGATTTTAGTGAAGGTTTCAATGCCAACAGGTAATTTTTTGCGTTTCGTGCTCATCGGCAAACCAAATTCTGTGAGTGCAACATGCGGTTCAAGGCACATCGGAACGTGTGCCAACGCTGCTATTGTAGTCCAGTTTCCGAATGGGTAAAAGTCAAACGGTGATGACGCCCCACCGATCTTAGACAGCCACCTCAGCCACCTCAGCCACCTCAGCCACCTTACGCCAAACCAACAAGCGATTATTAGCCGGCATCGCCAGATCTTGCTCCAACTTCAATGAAGCCTGACGCGCCAAGGCATCCACCGCAGCAAAATCACGAATCCCCATATGCGCGGCAAATTCACGCAAAGACGCATCAAAGCGCGCATTACTCTCACTGGTAAACTTGCCATCGTAATTAAACGGCCCATACACCACCAACAAGCCGCCCACAGGCAACAAATTGCCGACACCATGAAACATCAATTCCACTTCATCCCACGCCATAATATGGCAGGTATTGGCGCTAAAGACGGCATCAAAATCCGCTTTGGGCCAGGTCGTTACCGCCATATCCAAAACCAGGGGCGGTAATAGATTGGAACAGGGCAAATCCTTCATCCAGGCCAAAATGCTGGCGTGATTATGCGCCAAATCGCTGGTTTGCCATTCCAGATGCAACAAATGCGGGGCAAAAAAAACCGCGTGCTGCCCGGTTCCACTGCCAATTTCCAATACCCGCTTGGCGTCAGACAAAATCTCACGCAACACCTGTAAAATAGGCTCTCGGTTACGTTCGCAAGCGGCAGAGTATTGCTTCATTGAGTCCGATCAAAAAGGAATAGATAAACGAACCGCCGATGATAGAACAAATTAATAACCACGTCAAGAAAATAGGTCTTTAAGGTACTCTCAGTGAGGAAGCGATGCAAGCCAACCGTTTGGCACAAATCCAGCACAATCAAGCGTGGTTAGCCCCTTGGGCCGACTTGTTGGCCGTGCTGCAAGCGCAGACCCATACGCCTGATTTGCTGGCCAGCCTGAATCAGCAAGCGGTGCAGCGCGCGCTGTGTACTGCACAAAGCTTGCCGCTTCGCTTTGTGCCGCAAGCTGCCCTGCCCACCGATTGCGCGTATGAGAGTTTTATTTATGCCAGCGGCCAGGTGCCCAGCCGCGACAATTTGCATGATCTGTTCAACGCCCTGATTTGGCTCAGCTACCCACGTGTCAAACAACAATTAAACCAGATTCAAGCCCGACAAATTGCCAAGGTGGGTATAGGCCAGGTGCGCGGCGCGGTGCGCGATGGCGTTACCTTGTTTGATGAAAACGCCGCCATTGTGGTCTTGCAAAATGATTCTGAAGGCGCAGCCTTGGCCCAAGCCTTACGCCAGCACCAATGGCAACAGTTATTTGTAGAACAGCGCGCGTCCTTTGGGCGCAGCATTCAAGTACATTTATTTGGGCACGCTTTACTGGAAAAACTTTGTCAACCTTACAAAGCCATTACCGCGCATGCCTGGCTAATGTGGGCAGATGCCGGGTTTTTCGCTGCCAGTTCGGCCGATCAACAAGCCTGGATTGATGATAAGCTGGCACAACAGTTAGGTGAACAAACGCTGGGACTAACGCAGGAAAAAACGCTGGACACCCGCTGTTTTACGCCCTTGCCCGTCGCTGGCGTACCCGGGTGGTGGCCAGCGCAAGATGCCGCTTTTTACGCCGATGCAAGCGTCTTTCGTCCGCGCGCTGAAAAGCGCAAAGCACAACAGCCAACGGCAACCAGAATCGATCAGGAGGCGCTATGATGGAACGTCAGGTACAGGATAAAGTAATTGCAGTGGCACGCTACGCCAAAACTCGCCCGGAAGCGGTGAATTTTTTTCGGGTCGCGCTGGGGCTGCTGTATCTGGATAGCATCATGACCGAGCGCAAGCTGGACTTTAAAAAAATCGACCGCGCCTATAACCGCTTCATCTACCAGCAAATTGGCGCGGGGCATAGCATCACCAGTATTTTGCAATACATGAGCGGCTCCAAAGTACTGCCCGTGCTGGAATCAGCACTATTTAGCCAAGCCTTTGCCGAACAGTGCAGCGATATTCCGCCAGAAAGAATTCCGCTCTTGCTGTCGGTAAATTTGGGCGTGGCGAAAGATATTTCCGGCCTGGGGGTAGAAGGGCCGGTGCGCGATTGGATCAGTTGGCGCGCCAAGGCGTGTTTGGGTGAAACTGATTAAAAAATACCCCAACTCGCACTGAAGTAGAAAAATGGTAGCCATCTTGCGTTACCATGCTCATTCCTCCCTTCACGTTGAGAACTGTATGGAAACCACGCCTGGCCCAAAAAACGCGCCGTTTGATGTGCAACAATTGCTTGATTTGAAACGCGTCACCGATGTGGTGGCCGCCCCCTGCGGCACCTGGGCTGCGGTGGCGGTGGAACGACTGAATCATGATGCCAGCCAATATGTGATGGATTTATGGAAAGTGGCGCTCGATGGCTCAAGCCAGGCCTGGCAATTGACACGCGGTAAAAGCCGCGACCATGCGCCTCGTTTCATGGCCGATGGCACCCTGCTGTTTTTGAGCAACCGCAGCGATAGCGACAGTACCCCCAATGGCGATGCCGATGCAGATCAACGCGCACAAATCTGGTCACTCCCGGCCCACGGCGGCGAACCCGTGCGCCTGACCGATGAACCCTTGGGCATTAGCGCATTTCGCTGCGCCCGCACCAGTGACACGCTGGCCTGGCTCACGCCGGTCTGGCCCGGCGTAGCCCACGCAGACCAGCGCGAGCACGAACGCAAACGCGGCAAAAACGGCCCTTCCGCCCTGCACTACAAAACCATGCCGATGCGCTATTGGGATGCATGGCTAAGCAACACCCGTTCTCACCTGATTGTGCAAGATGCCAACGGGCGGCGCGACTTAACGCCCAATGCACAGCGCGAACTGGAGCAAGCCAGTTTTGACCTTTCCCCCAACGGCCAACAACTTGCCATCACCTGGCGCAACGAAGGCAGCGACCGGGTGGAAGAAGCCGGTTTGATGGTCTTCGATTTAAGCCGCGATTTAAGCTGCGATTTAAGCCACAACGCACAACGCCTGCTGGGCCATCAACCCCTGGCAGTCTTGCTCACCCCCTTGTTTAGCCCGGACAGCAGCCGCATCTTGTGCCAGATCGACCAGCGCTTCGAGCATGCCTGCCCAACCACGGGTTTGCGCATCATTGATGTGGCAAGCGGCAAGTCAACCCCGCTCGCCCCGGCCTGGAACTGTTGGCCCACGCCGCAAGCCTGGCAGGCCGATGGCAACAGCGTATTTGCTACCGCGCATGATCAAGGCTGTACACCGATCTTCCAAATCGAATTGGCAACCGGCGATATTGTGCGCCTCACCGAGGAAGGCAGCCATGGCAAAATTAATTTTATCCAAGGCGCAGACGAATCGACCAAGCACAGCATTGTCGCGCTCAAATCGAGCTTGCTCAGTCCGCCGGAAGTATTGCATTCCCCCCTGCATAGCGGCATGCAATGCTTGCCCTGCGCCCAATTATCCGGCTTTGATCCGGGCTGCATCAACGTCAGCATTGAAAACCAAAGCGCCATTTCAAGCGATCAACATCCTGTCCAATATTGGTTAATCCGCCCCGCCCAAAGCCCCCAGCCCGCCCCGGTTTTACTCTGGATACATGGCGGCCCCATGGGCGCATGGCAAGACGAATGGCATTGGCGCTGGAATGCCATGTTGGCGGTAGCCCAGGGTTACGCCTTGCTGCTGCCCAATCCGCGCGGCTCCACCGGATTTGGCCAAACCTTTACGGCTGGCGTCTGGGGTAACACCTGGGGCCAGCAATGTTATGAAGATATCCTCGCCGTGCTCGATCATATTGCCCCGCGCACTGATTTGAATGTGCAACGCATAGCGGCCATGGGCGGCTCGTTTGGCGGTTATATGGCCAATTGGCTGGGCACCCAAACCACCCGCTTCAAATGTCTGATCAGTCATGCCGGCATTTATTCGATGTCCGCCATGACGGGCGTGACCGACCTTCCGGCGTTTTGGTATCTGGAAATGGATGGCGAACCCTATTCTGACCCGACCTGGTTCGACCGCTACTCACCCTCGCGCGGCATCAGCAAATGGCGCACGCCAACCCTGATCATTCATGGCGAACGCGATTACCGGGTGCCCATCAGCGAAGCGCTGGCCTTGTTTGAAGCCTTGCAATATCACCATGTAGAAAGTGAATTGCTGGTCTTCCCCGATGAAAACCACTGGATCTGCAAACCCAATAACATCCTCGTCTGGTATCAATCGGTATTTGAGTTTTTACAGCGTCATATCTGAATCTGGCGATGGAACACGCAGCAAGATTGAAAAATCTGGCCCATTCTGGTAACATCCGTGCTGGCTTTTAAATATTATGCACGTCACTTGGAGCAGCAAATGAAAATTGGTATGTTAGGTTTTGGCACAGTAGGGCAAGCAACGGTGAACACCCTGCGCAATAACGCAGATGAACACACCCGACGTTTTGCTGAGCCAGTCGAATTAGTCGCCGTTGCCACCCGAACCCCGGCAAAAACCGCAGGACAAGTCGCCAATACCTGCCGTGTCAGCAATAATATTCTTGATGTCGTGAACGACCCGGAAGTGCAAGTCGTAGTCGAATTGATGGGCGGCATTGATGATGCACGCACTGCCATCCTCGCTGCCATCGAAAATGGCAAACACATTGTCACCGCCAACAAAGCCTTATTGGCCGCACACGGCAATGAAATTTTCCGCCGCGCAAAGGCTCGTGGTTGCATCGTGGCCTTTGAAGGCGCGGTCTGTGTCGCCATCCCGATCATTAAAATCATGCGCGAATCGATGAGCGCCAACCGGATCGAATCGATTATCGGCATCGTCAACGGCACCTCTAACTTCATCCTGACCAAAATGCGTGAAGCTGGCCTGTCCTACGAAACCGCCGTGGCCGAAGCACAGCGCTTAGGGTTCGCCGAAGCCGACCCGTCATTCGATGTCAATGGCAACGACGCCGCGCATAAAATCACCATTCTCGCCTCGCTCGCCTTTGGCGTACCGCTCAATCTGGACGCCGTCCACATGACCGGCATTGCCAAAGTCCATATCGAAGACATTAAATATGTGGAAACCCTGGGCTACCGCATCAAACTACTGGCTTGCGCCAAGCGCACTGAAAAAGGCTTGTTCGTCAGTGTAGAACCGACCCTGGTGCCACTGGGGCATATGCTGGCCAGCGTGAACGGTGAAATGAATGGCATTCATGTGGTGGGCAATATTGCCGGGCCTTCGTTTTACTATGGCGCAGGGGCTGGCGGCATGGCCACATCCAGCGCCATTGTGGGCGATATTCTGGAAATCGGCCGACTGCAACATGGCAAAAGCGCCCAGTTTGTGCCACTCAACGGCTTTGCCGCCGAACCGGTGGCAGCCAGTTATATTGATCCCGACGCCGTCGTCACGCCACGCTACCTGCGCTTTTCTGTTACTGACTCGGTCGGCGTGTTGGCTTCGATCAGCTCAGAATTGGCAAAGGCCGGCATTTCGGTTGATATTATCCATCAGGATGTCCCGAAAGATGGCCTGGCCAATGTGCTGGTGATGACCCATGATGTGGCTTTAGGTGCCTTAAACGACGCCTTGAAGTCTTTGCAGAAATTTAATTCCACTCATTTTGATATCGTCTCATTACCCGTTTTAGTTGGCTAATGTGTCAAGAAAGCGTCATCCATGTCGTCCAGTGTATCCAGCAGCGCCAGCCTTCAAACTGAATTAAACCAAGCGTCACAGCAGTTGCCGCAGTTACCGCAGTTGCCGCAAGCGCAGCACCCGTATGGCACTTGGCCATCGCCGATTAGCGCCGCGCAGGTGGCCAGCGGCTCGCGCGCGCTGTCTTGCCCACAGTTGCAGGGCGATGATTGCTATTGGCTGGAGAGTAGGCCTGCGCAAGCGGGCCGGATGACCTTATTGCGCCAACGCAATGACCACATTGAAGAGCTCACCCCCGCCCCTTACAATGTGCGCACCCGTGTGCATGAATATGGCGGCGGAGCCTATAGCGTCGATGCGCAACAAATCATCTTTTCCAACTTCAGCGACAATCAACTCTACCGCATCGATCTGGCGGGTGAATTGGAACGTATCACGGATGGCGATACGCTCTTGCGTTATGCCGATTTCAATTTCGACCCAACCCGCCAACGCTTGATTGGCGTCTGCGAAGACCACCACCGATCCAGCTTGCAGCCGCAAAATACGATTTGCGCACTCGCGCTGGATGGCAGCGGGCAACGCACCATCCTGCTGCAGGGCGAAGATTTTTATGCCGCGCCGCGCCTCTCGCCGGATGGCCGCCACCTGGCATGGTTGAGTTGGAACCACCCCGACATGCCATGGCAAGGCACCCGATTATGGCTGGCCGAAGTGAATACCGATGGCAGCTTGCGCACGCCACAATGCATCGCCGGCAGCCAACAAGAGTCGGTTGGCCAACCCACCTGGTCGCCCGATGGCGTTTTGTATTTTGTGTCCGACCGCAGCGACTGGTGGAATATTTACCGTTACGTGCAAGGCACGTGCCAATGCGTGCATGCGCGCGCAGCCGAATTTGGCGCACCGCACTGGAGTTTTGACCAGGCCATGTTTGGCTTTGTCAATGCCAATCAAATCATCTGCACTTGGTTGGACCAAGGCAGCAGCCAGTTGGGCCAGCTCGATTTGGCCAGCGGCATATTGAGCGACATCGCATGCCGTTATAGTGACATCCCCGCTCTACGGGTGGGACCAGAGTTCATCTTCATGGTGGCAGCGGCCAGCGATCAAGCCGCCAGTGCCGTACGTCTGGATTGGCGCAGCGGCCAAATTCAGGTGCTCGCCAAGGGCATGGATCAACTGCCCGCCAGCCGCTATCTCTCCACACCGCAAACCCTGTGCTACCCCAGTGAAGGGCGGACAGCCCATGCGTTTTACTACCCGCCCAAAAACGACGATTGCCAAGCCCCAGCAGGCAGTTTGCCACCCCTGATCGTGATCGGTCACGGCGGCCCAACTGGCATGGCAACCCGCTCCTTCAAAATGACGATTCAATATTGGACCAGTCGCGGCTTTGCCATGCTCGATGTCAATTATGGTGGCAGTGCCGGCTTCGGGCGCGCTTACCGCGATGCCCTCAAGGGTCAATGGGGCGTGGTGGATGTGCAAGATTGCGTCAACGGCGCGCGCTATTTGGTCGGGCAAGGCGTAGTCAATCCGGAACAACTGATTATTCGCGGTGGCAGTGCCGGCGGCTTTACCACGCTCTCAGCCCTGATGTTTTACGATGTCTTTAAAACCGGGGCCTGTTACTACGGCGTGGCCGACCTGTCTTCGCTGGATCAGGATTCGCATAAGTTTGAATCCCATTACAACCAGTATTTGATCGCACCGCCCCCCGCTCACACGGCGCTGTATCAACAACGCTCACCCTCCAACCATGCCGACAAGTTGTGCCGCCCCATGATCTTTTTCCAAGGGCAAGACGATAAGGTGGTGCCGCCAAGCCAATCAGAAAACATGGTTCAGGCCTTGCGCGAGCGCAATATTCCCGTCACCTACCTGGCCTTTGAAGGCGAAGGCCATGGCTTTCGTCAGGCCGCCAATATTCAACGCACACTGGAAGCGGAGCATTATTTTTATTGCAAAATATTCAACCTCCCACTACCACCAGAAGTTGTGCCAATCAACATCGAAAACCTGGCCTGACCCTGCTTCGCAGCCCGGCCCCGGCATTTTCACTGGAATTGCATTGATTGGAAAAGTCAATGCAAATTCCATCACAAATTAACGTACATTATTCCGTTACATCTTGACGACACCGAAAACAGACCAAACCAACGTCCCGCATCAGGCGTGATCTTTGACATGTGTTGGATTTTCATAGCGAATAGCACTATTTTTTCAAATATTGCGTCAAGATACAAAAAAGTTCTTCTATATATCAGCAAAATAGTGCGATACTATGGCCTGTAGTACTCCTACCCGGTAAGGCTTTTTGGATTCCATAAAAAAGCCGCCATAATTATATTAATATCAAACTTACAGCAGCGAGAAATACCATGCAAATGACTTATCAATCTCCGCACTTCGCCAATGGGCGCGCCCTCCTTGGCAATCAACCCAACTTAACGCAAGGAGGGAATTAATATGGCCGCACGTGGACGCCCAAGAGAATTTGACCGTGACCAAGCGCTGGAAACCGCCATGCGCGTTTTTTTACGTCACGGCTATGATGGCACCTCGGTGTCGTTTTTAGGCGAAAAAATGGGCATCAACACGCCCAGCCTGTACGCCGCGTTTAGTTCCAAAGACGCGCTCTATCAAGAAGCGGTTGGTTTATACGTTACCCGCCTCTCAACCCCGCTGCTGGCGGCACTGGCTGCCAGCCCGTCAGCACGGCAAGGCATTCAACAATTTTTGGAAACCTGTGCCCGTTATTTTCATGCCCAACCTGAAGGCGAACGTGGCTGCATGATTTTCAATGGCGATCTGGTGTATGCCCCGGCTTTCCACCAACGCGCCAAAGAGATGACGACCCGGCGCAAAACCGCCGAGCAAGCCATTTTGGCGCGTCTGGAACGTAGCTTGCAAGATGGTGAAATTCCAGCCAACGCCAAGCCGACCCAATTGGCTGCGTATTTCTGCGTTGTGTTGCAAGGCCTGTCGATTCGGGCACGTGATGGCAATGATCTGGACGACTTATTGCAAGTCATTAACCAGGCGATGTCAGTGTGGCCGCAACAGATACACTAAGCATCACCAGGCATCAGCCAACGTATTAACCATATCAACCCATATCAACCCGTATTAACCCCCGCTTCAAGCCTTTGGCCCGGGCGTGCGTAACAGGAAACTGACCGCATGCTCGGCCAATTGCTCCACACTCAAACCCACCCCGCCGCGATACCATTGCGCAGTCCAGTTCAGGCTGCCGAACATTAATAAGCGATCCAGCTTGCCCGGTAGCGCCCAGTCGCCCGATTCATGCAGCGCCACAATCACCTTTTCCCACACCGCCTGATATTGATTGGTGAGTGCAGCCACTTTGGCACGCCCTTCGGGGTCGAGCGAGCGGGTTTCATACAAGATCACGGTAATAAAATCATGATTCGGTGCCAACAGCGTCTTGAGATGCGCCAGCACCAATTCGCGAAACATGGCGCGCGGGGCCAAATCCTGGCTGGCGATTTGTTGAATTTCGGCCAGCGATTGTTGCATGCCTTGCTCCATAATCGCCAGCAAAATCTCTTGCTTGGTTTTGAAATGATAAAACCAGCTACCGGCCTGCATACCCACGGCGGCGGCAATATCGCGCACCGTGGTTTTTTCATAGCCTTTTTCGCGGAATAATTGGGCCGATTTGGCGATCAGCTCATTACGCCGACTATCTTCCTCTTGCCCCATGGCTTTCTTGCTGCTGCCTTTTTTTTCACGACTTTTTGCGCTGCTTTTTACGCTGGTTTCTTCGTTTTGCATTGCATCTTTCCTCACCACATCAATCGATTTCCGGATTCGTTCAGGCCCGTTTATGCTGCCAGCCCCAACATGACCCGTGCTTCAGCCGGGCTGGCAACTTCACGCCCGACGTTTTTGGCACATTGTACCAGTGCTTCAATCAATTGCCCGTTTCCCGTGGCTTTGCCGCCATCAGGCAAATAAAACGTATCTTCCAACCCACTGCGCAAATGGCCGCCCAGTTCGGCGGTTTTTTGGTGTAGCGGCCAAATATTGGCGCGCCCGATTGCCGTTACCTGCCATGGGCTGCCCGGCACCATCAAACCCAACAGAATCGGCAGCAAGGCCGGGTCGGCGGGCATGCCGGAATCGACCCCCATCACAAAATTGTAATGCGCATCGCCTTGCACCATGCCGGTTTTTTTAAACATTTCCACCGCACGCACAATGCCCACATCAAAGCATTCAAATTCGGGAATGGTGTTGGTTTCGCGCATGGCATCCAGAAAACCCTGGATTTTGCCGACC
>JBKJLF010000791.1:0-13361 GCA_046597185.1 Burkholderiaceae bacterium
TCTGGTATCCAGACATTGCCAGTTATGATGCCCTATGGGCGGTGGATCATGCGCACAGATTGGACTTAACAGACAACAATAAGCAACACGGGTGACCTGGGTTCACCGAATATTTACGAAAATTTGGCAAAGCCACTCGGTTCCTTACTACACTATAAAGTAGGGGAAACAGTTTCATGGATGCGCCAAGCCAAAGTATAACTTTTCATCTTTGCCCAAATTGGGGCAATAAAGCCAGTTTTCCAGTTTTTTTGTCAAAGTAAGTATATTGCCTTTTAGTACAATCCCTTGTGCCTGGTCTGAACAAAGGTCGGTTTCCGTAACATGGTGCGATTCAAACCGTTTCATATATGCCTTGGGCGCAGGCGCGCCAACAATGAGAATGACGGTGCCAATTTTGGGGTAAGTGTAATTACCTGTTGTTTTGTCGGCATAGCGCATAAAGCGACAAGGCGCGATCAGTGCCAATGATAGCTTGTCACTTTGATCGGCAAGACCAACTTGACATTGTAGGTCTAATTGAATGATCTGTAATTTTTTGCCCTTAATAAGCGTTTCATCGGTGATTGACTGCGCTTGTCCTGCAATCGGCAACAAACATATCAGGATTGCGAACAGAGTTACCCGATTTGCCAAAACCATATTTGCTCTCCTTTGGGATAGTACTCCGGGTCACCACCTTTCAGATTCATGCCATCCCACAAATCGATGTGGTCGGTCGGCCCCCACCCATTTTGAATAAAAAGTACGCCTTTTTTCCCTTGCAGGTAGGCCATGTTACTCTGAATCGATCCTTTGAACTTTTTCACGACAACCTTGGAACCAAAATGCGTGGGATTTTTTGCCAGCGCATCAGCCAATTCCTGCGCACTCAGGATATGGCCGGGTTTATGACCGCGTAACGAGAGGTAAACTGCAGAGCAACGGCGAACGCCTGTAACTTTGATGTGTGATGCATCCAACGCGACGCCGAGGCGAATGGCGCACTGATTGCGAAATAATTGGACATCACAAGGTGTGCCCGTGCCCGGGTGCGCTTGCCACAATGCATGAAATAGAGTTGAATTTATTGATCAATATTTAAATAAAAGAAATTATTAGGCAAAAATAGGCTTAAATGAATTTTCATTTCAAAAAAAATCACAAAAAACCATTACCTAACTTACACAAACAATTTAAATTCCATCCTGCGGCAAACGCAGTACAATTACCCCAACGAACACGCCCACTTGAACTGCTTCATGCAGTTCACCATGCTACTATCATGAACACCCACTCACTTCCCCCAAAACCGTCATGCGCCGCATTCGTCATTTTTTTCATCACCGCCCCAATTTAATCGGTGCCATCGTCTTGGGCATCATTGTCGGCGCTTTTACGCCGCCGGATTGGCATCCGGTAACGCGCGCGCTGACGGGTTGGAATGTTGCCGTGTGGTCTTATCTGATGCTAATGGCATGGTTGATGACTCGCAGCAGCCATGCGCAAATTTACCAGATTGCCAGCCAGGAAGATGAAAGCGCGATTGCGGTCCTGGTGATCATGTCCATCGCAGCCGTCGCCAGCGTGGCGGCTATTATTGTCGACTTGGCTGTCATCAAAGAGTTACCCATTCAACTGCGCCTGATACGTTACCTGCTCAACGCTGCCACGGTGTTTGGCTCCTGGTGCTTGGTCGCAACACTGTTCACCTTCCACTACACCCATATGTTTTTTCGCTCTTCCGTCGAGCAGCGCGCTTTGGGGTTCCCTGGCCCGGAAAAAGAGCATAATTATTGGGATTTTCTCTATTTTTCGTTCACCATCGCCGTGGCGGCGCAAACCTCGGATGTCACGGTCAACACCCGCGCCATGCGCAAAGCCGTGCTGGCACAATCGGTATTGAGTTTTTGGTTTAACGTGGCCGTTGTCGGCTTATCGATCAATATTGCGGCCAGTTTGGTGGGTGGCTGACCAATTAGCTGACCAATTATTCCATTATTGACCGCTTACTCGTCGTCGTTAAATTCTTCTGCCAAATCTTTCCAACCATGCTTTTTGGCAAAGGCGCAAAATTCTTCGGGCGCTTCCAGCACAATCAGTTTGCGCTCTTGCAAAACCGGGTCGCCATAGGAGAAGGGTGGCCCCTTATAGCCCAGTGTGCGCAAGCGCGCCATGATGTCGGCAATAATTTGCGCATCACGAAATTGCCCTTTGTCAAGCGCGGCGACGAAATCGACATACACGTCGATCACGCCATAGCCCTCGTCAAAAATGCGGATGGCTTTCACCTCGTGCGCACGGCCGGAGGCGTCCTTGGCCGTGAACGGGCCACTCAGTTGGATGTCGGTTGAATTATTCATGACCTCAGCATAGCAGTATGGCGCATTTTATGCACGCGAAACGCATCATTTAATCCGGTACGGCATCAGTTTGCATTGCGGCTCGCGCCAGCTTTTCGGCTATCGCATCCAAGGTTGTGTGCGCCCGCCTCAAATCCGCATCCAGCAAATTAATATGTCCCATCTTGCGCCCGATGCGGGCCGGATGCTTACCGTACAAATGCAAGTGCGCGCCCGACAGCGCTTGCACAGCGGAAAAGTCGGGCGTGCCTTGGACCCACAAATCGCCCATCAGATTCAACATGGCAACAGGTGATTTCAATTCTGGCGTCAGCAAAGGCAGTTGCGCCAGAGCACGCACTTGCTGTTCAAATTGGCTGACTTGGCAGGCATCAAGCGAATAATGCCCACTATTGTGTGGGCGCGGTGCCATTTCATTGACCAGCAAGCTGCCATCTCGCAAAACAAAAAACTCAAAGCACAGCACCCCCACATATTCCAGCGCCGCACTCCAATGCAAGGCCGCGCGTTGTGCGCGCTGAATCTGGGCATGACTGGCCGATGGGGCCGGCACCTGGCTGATATGCAAGATGCCCTGCCGATGTTCATTTTGGGCCACCGGATACAAGACCGTTTGCCCGTCGTCCGCACGTGCCACAATGATTGAGATTTCAAATGCCAATGGCAGCCATTGCTCCAAAACGCAAGGCTGCTCGCCCAGTTCGCGCCAGGCAGCAGGCAAATCTGCGCGGCTTGCCACGGCGATCTGGCCTTTGCCATCATAACCAAATTGCGCGGTTTTTAGCACGCCGGGAAACATGCTGGACGCCACCGCAGCCAAATCCGCTGCTTGCCGCAAGCCCCACCATGGCACAGGCAACACCCCACTTTGCGCTGCCTGATAATCGAAGAAAGTCTTTTCCTGAATTCGGTTTTGCGCAATCGCCAGACATTGCGCCCCCGGTGCCACCCGCGTGCGCGCCGCCAAGAATACCAGACTGGGCACGGGTACGCTTTCAAATTCGGTGGTGATGGCCTGCGCCAAATCGGCCAATTCTGCCAACGCCAGTGGGTCGTCATAATCGGCGCAGATATGGCGATCTGCCACCGTACTGGCTGGTGAATACATTTCCGGTGCCAGCAATACCACTTTATAACCCATTTGCTGTGCGGCTTGAATAAACATGCGCCCCAATTGGCCGCCGCCCAACAAACCCACCCAACTTCCGGGCGGCAAGGGCGCGCTTGCGCTGCTTATGCGCTCCATCGTCGTATCTACCGTCGTCACGCCAGCCATCGCCGTGTCTGCCATCATCATCGCTTGACTCATGATGTTTGCTCCACCAAGGGCAACTGCATGGCACAGGCCGCCTCGGTTTGTGCTGCCCGAAATGCCAACAAGGCTTGCGCCAGCGCCACATCATGGCGCGCCAACATGGCCACCGCGCACAAAGCCGCATTGGCCGCACCCGCTTCACCGATCGCAAACGTGGCCACCGGAATCCCCTTGGGCATTTGCACAATCGAGAGTAAAGAATCTTCTCCACGCAAATAACGCGATGGCACCGGCACACCCAGCACCGGCACAATGGTTTTGGCTGCCAACATGCCCGGCAAATGGGCGGCACCACCGGCCCCCGCAATAATCGCCACCAAACCGCGCGCCTGCGCCGTTTCAGCATACGCAAACATCTGATCCGGCATGCGGTGTGCCGACAATACCTGGGCCTGATGCGGCACACCAAACTGGCGCAGGATAGCCACTGCATGCTGCATCACATCCCAATCCGAAGCCGACCCCATCACCACGCCGACCAAGGGTGCCGGCTCACATTGACTTAATTGGCTCAATTGACTCAATTGACTCATTCCATTCTCCATTCTTGATTGATCAAATAATTGGCGCTTCGTGCGCCCATCATACGCCCATCATGCACCCATCACCCACTTTGCCACGCCCAGATACAGCGGCAAGCCGAATAAAATATTCAAAGGAAAGGTAATCGCCAGCGACATGCCGATATACAGCGCCGGATTCGCCTCAGGAATGGCATGCCGCACCACCGCAGGCACCGCAATATACGAGGCACTGGCGGCCAGCGCCATCAGCAATACCGTATCGCCCAGCTTCAAATGCAACAGCCAGGCGCCAGCCAGTGCCACACTCGCATGCACCAACGGTGCCAAAAGCGCAAACAATGGCATCGTCAACGATTGCCCCTTCAGGCCCGGCAAGCTGCGCGCCGCCAATAAGCCCATGTCCAGCAAGAAGAAAGCCAGCATGCCCTTGAACAAATCAATCGAAAATGGCCGCATCACCGCTTGCCCATGTTCACCGGTAATCCAACCAATCGCGAGCGAACCGAGCAACAGCAATTGCGCACCGTCGGTCACCGATTCGTGCAACAGTTTGCCGATGGATACATGATTCTTAGCCGCACCAGGCTGCTTTTGACGGGCATGATTGGCAAACAATACCGCCAAAATAATCGCGGGTGACTCCATCAAAGCCATGGCCGCTGCCATATGCCCACCAAACGGAATATGGTTGTTTTCCAACATTTGGCTGGCGGTAATAAAGGTTACCGCACTCACCGAACCATAGGTAGCCGCGATGGCTGCGGCATCAAACCCTGACACGAAGCGGCACAACAACCGATACGCCACCAGCGGAATCAACAGCGCCAAAACAATAGCGCAGGCCAGCGTCACGGCCACTTCCCCGCTCACACCCGACTTGGCCAGCGCAAAGCCGCCCTTCAAACCCAGCGCCATCAATAAATACAAGGACAAAAAACGCGAAATAGGTGCCGGAATTTCCAGATTCGACTTCAGCAGCGCGGCACCTAGCCCAAAGACGAAGAATAAAATGGCCGGATCGAAAAAACTTTGCATGCATCACTCCTGACTTGAATTGCTGCGAATCATACCTGTGAGCATTCATCGAGTAAAATCAAACATTCTGATCAATTCCATCGATAAACATCTATGCATATCACTTTTCGCCAATTAAAGGTATTTTTGGCCCTGGCCGAGCACGGCAGCATTACCGCCGCCGCCAACGCTTGCCACATCACCCAACCTACGGTATCGATGCAAATGAAATCGCTGTCCGACGCCATCGGCTTACCGCTATATGAACAAATCGGCAAGCGCCTGTTTTTGACGGCAGCGGGGGAAGTGGTGGCCGAGAGTGCGCGCCGCATGGAAGAAGAATTGGCGCATCTGGAGCAAAGCATTAACGCCATGCAGGGCCACACCAAGGGCCGTCTGCGGGTGGCGGTGGCCAGCACCGCCAAATATTTTGTGCCACGCATGCTGGGTAGTTTTTGCCAACACTACCCGGAAATTGATATCGCCTTTGAAGTCTTGAATCGGGATGGCATCGTCAGCCGGCTCAAGCGCAATGCCGATGATTTATACATCATGTCGATTCCACCGGACGATATGGAACTGGCGCGCCACGCATTTTTGGAAAACCCGCTGGTGGTGATTGGCCCGACCGGGCACCCACTGGCGCAACAGACGCACATTCCCCGAGCCAACCTGGCGGAGCAATTATTCATCTTGCGCGAAGCTGGTTCTGGCACGCGTCTGGCTTGCAATGCCTATCTTGCCCAATACGGCTTTCAACCCAAGGTACGGCTGGAACTGGGTAGCAATGAAGCGATCAAACAGGCGGTGGCGGGGGGGCTTGGCCTGGCCATTATTTCCAGCCACGCCCTGGCGCACGATACGGCAAGTGAAGGCTTGTGCGTGCTGGCGGTAGAAGACTTTCCGATTCATTCCAACTGGTGGATTTTGTACCCGCAGGGGAAACGATTGTCGCCGATTGCGGCGGTGTTTTTGCAGCATTTACAAACCTATAGCACCAATTATTCAACGTAAGCCACGTCAAAACCCTGTCAGCACACAAGCGCTCTTTCAGGGAAAGCTGTTTCATTCTTACCGCATCCCACTTGCCAATTAACACAAATTTATTCAATATCGGCAAAATTTGATCATTCATTGTATTGATTTGATCCGGCCTCAGTTAAAATCAGTGCGCCCAAAGCAATGCCCAAGGCGCACAATAAATCCACCAACTGAAAATGGGAGAGAAACCAATGGATGCAGCACAGCTTCAAAAATATCAGGATTTGGCCCTGAATTATGTGACCGATTTTGGCGTTAAAATTTTAGCCGCACTGGCATTTTGGTTTATTGGCCGCTGGCTGATTGGCATTGCCGTCCGTATGGTGTCAAGTTCGATGGCTACGCAAAAAATCGATGCCACGGTGATGCGCTATGTCGGCTCCATCATCCGCGTTATTTTAAACGTCTTGTTAATACTCGGCATTTTGGGCTATTTCGGCTTCCAAACCACCACTTTCGCCGCCATTTTAGCCGCTGCGGGCGTGGCTATTGGTATGGCCTGGTCGGGCTTGCTGGCCAATTTTGCGGCGGGCGCGTTCATTATTGTGCTGCGTCCCTATAAAGTGGGCGACTTCGTTACCGCTGCTGGCGTAACGGGCACGATACGCGAAATTGGCTTGTTCACCACCACCATCGATACACCGGACAATATTATGACCATGGTGGGCAATAACAAGATTTTTAGCGACAACATCCAAAACTTTAGCGCCAACCCATTCCGCCGGGTCGATTTAAAATGCCAGTTGGCTGGCAATGCCGACCACAATGCGGCCATGAAGTTATTGCGTGAAAAAGTGACGACCATTCACAATGTACTGCTCCACCCCGCAGTGGATGTGGAAATTGTGGACTTTACCCTGGTTGGCCCGGTCTTGGTGGTACGCCCTTACTGCCATAACGACCATTACTGGCAAGTGTATTTTGATACCAACCGCATGATTCGTGAAGCATTGGCTGCCGCTGGCTTCCCGGCACCGATGCCTGCGCAGGCGGTGATGGTGCATCAGCAGTAAGTAATATCAATTCGCAAGATCAGGCGCGGCACGAATACCGCCGCGCTGATTGTTACCCCCAACAAAATCCTCCTCAAAAATGCGACATCAACGTAACGTGTCAATTGGCCAAGTCACTTTGGCGGCAGAACTATGTACGCCTCGTCTGGCCATTTTATAACAGGGCATGAGTACAATCCGCGCAATATTTCAGCCACCCGACAAAGCTTGGCTTGAGATACCAAAATCCAACAAATCACAAAATATGTTTGACCATACGCCGAATTGTGCCCCGTGCCATCGTACACTTTAGAACATTACTTGGTAATTGCTGTAACCAACCTTTGGATAGAAACCGGATCATGCGCCAATACACGGTGATAAAAGCGGAAATGGAATTGATCAGCCCCGGCTTTATTGGCGGTGCCATTGATCACAAGCCCCACGGGATGGACCCCAAATCGATCAAATCGAGCCTGCGCTATTGGTGGCGCGTGTTAAACAGTGGTCAGATTGCCGATGGTGCCGATGGTGCCGATAGTGCAGACAGCGCCCGCTTGCTGGCCGCCCTGCACCAGAACGAAATGCGCCTCTTTGGTGAAGAAGCCAAAAAGGGCGCGCAGGGGCAAGGCATGGTGCAGGTGGTGCTGCGCCAGCGGCAGGCACACATCGCGCCCCTGCCCAATACCCTGCCCGGCATTGTGTATCTGCTCGGGCAAGGGCTTTATGAACACAAAACCGGCGTGACCCGCAGTGCGCTGGCCCCTTGCTATTTTACGCTGGAATTGATTCTGTTTCACCCCCGCCCCGGCCCACAAATCGAACAAGACATGCAACAAATACAGGACGCACTGCTGGCCTTTGGCCTGCTCGGCGGGCTGGGCAGCAGGCAAAACCGGGGCTTTGGTTCAGTGGCCTTGCGCAGCCTGACGCGTGACGCACCAGCCGACTTGCCATTTCCATTACCGCCATTACCCACGCCACCCGCCAACAGCCACGACTATATGACCGGGCTTGGTGCATTGTTTTCCGGCAACGCCAGTCAGGCCAGCGCCCTACCCTTGCTACCAGCCCTCAGCCGCCTGGCCCGCTACCGGGTGCTGATACCGGCCAACGGCCAGATTGAAGTGCCGGCCAAAAAGCAGGATGGCCAAATCAAAGGCACCCGCTTGGTCAATACGCCCGACTACTGGAGCCTGCTGGCGCTGGTGGGCGAACAATTCATGTTAGAGCGCAGTTGGGGCCACTACGACCGCGACCGCCAGCGCCATTACACCAATGGCCGCATGGAAGCCGAACAAAACTACCAAAGTGACCACCACCTGATCAAGGCCGCACTGGGCGACCGCAACTATACCGAAGAGAGCCGCCACAGCGTCCCGCTGCGGTGCGTGTATGGCTTGCCCTATTATTTTGGCAAAGCCTTCGGTAAAACCCAGGGTATGGATTTGTTGCTCAAGGGCCAAAACGGCAACACCCCCACGCGCCGGGGTTCGCCGTTTCATATCCATATTACCCATTTTGACGGGCACCCCGTGGCGGTGCTGTATTACCTGCCCTCGCGCTTTGCACCGCACGATGCGCAAGTGAGCATGGGCACGCTGAAAGCACGAGATGTGAGCAAGGTGCAGTTCAACTACACGATCATTGATCGCTTTTTGCAGCGCTTTGACCAGCACAACACCACGCCAGAGGCCAGCGCATGAATTATTTCCACTTTTCAATCGGCCCGGTTCAGGAATTTGTGAATCAGGCGCGCCGCACCAGCGACTTTTGGGCTGGCTCGTTTTTATTATCTTGGCTGGCGGGCGTGGCTATGTGCGCGGTGCAGCGGCAAGGCGGCGTGCTCGAATTTCCCTTGCCACCCAAAAATTATTTGGACTGGATCGAAGGCAAACTCACCCCCGCCAACGGGGAAGTAATGGCGCGCATCGGGGCAGTACCCAACCGCTTTAGCGCAACAGTGCCTGCCAAGGTGGGGACCAATGAGGCGGCGAATTTTGACGGCCAACACATCACCGACTGTGTGCGCGAAGCATGGATCGCGCTGGCCAACCATACCTTGCAAGCAGATGGGCTAAACCTGACCCCGGAAGGCCGCCTAATCTGGCAGCGCCAGATTGCAGCAACAAGCGGCGGCCTGTGGGATATGCACTGGGTATTGCTTGAAGCGGATCAGCCGAGCACTGGCTTTGCCACCGACTTTACCACCCACGGCAACGCGCATCACCGCCTGCTCGATGCGCGCAAGCACTGGCGCAACCATTACCCGGACAAAGAACCGGGGCGCAAATGTTCGCTCATGCACGGCTGGCAAGAATTATCCGGTGCCGCCTATGACGCAGTAGAAGCCTACTGGCAAACCGAGCGCGAAGCCTACCAGCAACGCAACCAGCGCGAAGGCAAATTGCTCGACAAGATGCTCGACATTAACGAGCGCGAACACCTGTGCGCGCTGGCCTATGTCAAGCGCCGCTTTGTCCAGCATTTTGCCAACTTCAAGCTCACCAGCAGCGCTTTGGGCCAAACCCTGCGCGGCTGGAACTTGCCGCCCAACGTGCCATCGACCCAATATCTGGCCGCAGCGCCGTGGTTAAGCCGGGTGCTGGCGGATAAACATACCCAACCCGAGCAGATCCGCAACTTTGAAGACGCCGCCCACGCCAGCGGCGTCAATGACGGCGAAGCCCGTACCAACTTGCGTTGCGTGCGCGAAGCCGCGTTGGCCTACGCGCGCAATGCCCAATCCCTGCCCATATTGCATACCCTGGACGGCGTGGCCTTTTTTGAAGATGAAATCCGCCGCCAAACTGCTTCTGAAAGCGATCCCAAACCCGCCCCGGACGCGCTACGCAACACCAAACCCCTGCTCAAAGCCCTAAAATGCCTGCAACAACAGCACGGCAGCGCAGCCAAATATTACGCGCTGCTGTTAATGGATGGCGACCGCATTGGCGACATTCTGGATCAGTACCCGCAGGAGCTGGCACAGGCGTTACAGGCATTTACCGACGGGGTTGCCGACATCGTGCAACACCACTCCGGCTTTTTGGTGTACGCCGGGGGTGACGACGTGCTGGCCCTGCTGCCAATGGATCAGGCGCTGGCGTGCGCACTGGCCTTGCGCCAGTGGTATCTGGCCTGTTTTGCGCCTTACCCGGCCATCTTGCACCCGTCCCTGTCCGCCGCCATCGAGTTTGCCCATTTCAAAACCCCGCTCACGCAAATCACCAACGATGCGCACGCCTTGCTTGACGACATCGCCAAACAAGCGCACGGGCGCGACAGCTTGGCGGTGCGAGTCTGGAAAGGCAGTGGCATTCATTTGACTTGGTGCCAGCCCTGGCAAATAGCTTTGGCAAAAAGTGACGCTGCCGATGCACACGAAGTTGCCAGCGGGGATGCCAGCAACGATGCTGGCAAAAGCGCCAGCGGCGAGCAATTGGCGCTGCATGCCGTGCTAGCACAAATTCAAGCCCGGCCTACGCTGTTTTCCAGCGGCTTTTTCTTCCGCGCCAACGAAGTGTATGCCGCCATGCACGGCATGGATGATTCGGCTGCGGTAAAGGAATTGATTGTGTATGAATACGGCCATTCGCTGGCCGCCAAGCAGCACGCCGCCACCCGCGCCGACATAGAAACCCTGCTCAACCCGTTATACCGCCAATCGATTCCACACCGCCGGTGCGCCAGCGCGGATGGCAAGTCTTACCACCACCTGCCCGACCCCGACCCGCAAGCCGATTGCGCGCTGCTGATCCGCTTTTTATGGCAACAAGGCTTCGAGGGCAGCATCGAAGGCCAGAACCCGGAGCCGCAGCCATGAACCATCCAATGACTTCACTCATCCTGCGTTTTCAAGCGATTGATGCGCTGTTTTTCCGCGAGCTACGGCCCCAGGGCGGGCCGGGCGGCATGCCGTTGCAAAGCCTGTTTCCGCCACCGCCGCGCACCTTCAGCGGTACTATTCATCAACTGCTGCATGACGCTACTGGCACCAGCATGATCCCCCCTGACCAGCGCGGTGGTCATGCAACAAAATGGCTGGAAAGCCTGCGCCTACGCGGCCCTTGGCTGGCTTACTTGGCTGGGGAGGAACAAGCCAATCAGGTAGCGGAGCGACTTTTTCCGTGGCCAGCGCACATCCTGCGCCACAAAAGCGGCCATAGCGTACCGCTGGCCCCTGCTGGTACAGCACTGAAAACCGACCTTGGCCGCATTTTTGTGCCCACTTTTGTGCCCACTTTCATGCCCACATCAGCGCTTGGCTTACCCCACCCGGCCAAGGACTACCACGCCAGCTTGCACACTTGGATCACCGAAACCGACTTCATCAAGCTACTAGCCAACCCGCATCATCAAGTTAGCCAATGCTTTGATGCCGATGCCGATGCTGATGCTGATGCTGATACTGATGCTGACGACAACTTCATTATACTCCTTGACTCTTTAGTGGCTACAGGGTTTCTAATGCGGTAAAACTAAGGAGAAATCTATGGATTCTTTGAAAATTGACAGGGTCAGCGACTCTGGAGCGCCAAGCTCGGGCGAATGCAGTAGCGGTTGCACAACCGCCGCACCCACGCAATCGGCAACTGCATCTGCCGATGCGGGTGCAGCCGCATCGGTATTCCGTATCGCCACGATGGACTGTGCCGCCGAAGAAAGCGAGATCCGACGCGCTCTGGCAGAGGTGCCCGGTTTGCGTAGCTTGAGCTTTCAGCTTGCCGCACGCACTCTGCGTATCGATGCCTCGGGCGCGGCGATGCCACAGGCCCTGGATGCGATTCGTCGGGCCGGATTCGACCCTCAACCGGTCGATCCGGCCAGCCCCAATCATGCGCCAGCCTCCGAGGGGTTGTGGCGGTTGGGTGTGGCTTTGCTACTGGCAGTCGCTGCCGAACTACTTGCCATTTTTGCGCCGCAGACGCTGGTCTTCAATGGTTTCGGTATGGCACTTTCGGCAGTCGCTATCGGACTGGCTGGATTTTCGACCTATGGCAAGGGCCTCGCTGCTCTGCGGCAGGGGCGTCTCAACATCAATGCCCTGATGACGGTCGCAGTGACCGGAGCCTTCATGATCGGTCAGTGGCCTGAGGCAGCGATGGTGATGGCGCTTTACGCCATCGCAGAACTGATCGAAGCCCGTGCGGTGGATAGGGCGCGCAATGCCATCAAAAGCCTGCTCGACCTGACGCCGGAAACTGCCGAGATGCGTCTGCCGGATGGGCGCTGGCAGGATGTTCCCGCCGCTCAAGTTCTCCTGGATGCTATTGTCCGTGTCAAGCCCGGTGCGCGTATCCCGCTCGATGGGTTGGTCACTTCGGGTACCAGCGCAGTCAATCAGGCTCCGGTAACGGGTGAGAGCATCCCCGTCGACAAAGCGGCGGGCGACCCGGTGTTCGCGGGAACGATTAACGACACTGGCACGCTCGAACTGCGGGTGACGGCCGCCGCCGGTAACACCACACTGGCACGCATCATCCACGCTGTTGAACAGGCGCAGGGTGCGCAAGCGCCGACACAGCAGTTCGTAGACCGTTTCGCAGCAATCTACACGCCGGTCGTTTTTGCACTGGCCGTGGCAGTAGCTGTTCTGACACCGTGGTTGATGGATTGGAGTTGGTCACAGGCCTTATACAAGGCGCTGGTTTTGCTCGTGATCGCCTGTCCTTGCGCGCTGGTCATCGCCACACCTGTCACAGTGGTCAGCGCACTGGCCGCTGCAGCGCGACGTGGCATCCTCATCAAGGGCGGCGTTTATCTGGAAGGAGCGCGCAAACTCAAAGCCATTGCCCTGGACAAGACTGGCACCATCACCGAAGGCAAGCCAAAGCTGGTCGCAACCGAAGTGCTGACATCGGACACCCCGGAGACCGAAGTCTTGCGCTGGGCTGCTGACTTGGCTGGCCACTCCGACCACCCCGTTTCCAAAGCGATTGCTCAAGGACTCGCACAAAGAAATGATTCAGGTATCGCTCTGCTGGAGGGATTCACTGCATTGCCAGGGCGCGGCATTCAGGCTCGCACCGACGGCCAGATGCTCACCTTGGGTAACCATCGCTTGATCGAAGAGAGCGGACTGTGCAACGCATCGATTGAGGCGCGACTGTCGGAGCACGAAGCGTTGGGG
>JBKJLF010000537.1:0-12494 GCA_046597185.1 Burkholderiaceae bacterium
GCCGGATGCTTCTTTAATCCAGTACTGGCGTTTGCGTATGGTGTTTTGCTTTTTGCTGGATAAATTGTCTTGCGTAAAGGTGGAAACCAACATATTGTCGCGGCCGGGGTAGCGAAACAGGGTTACATCTTTTAATTTTACGACCAAATCAGGCCAATCGGCCAGGGATTGACGACTCTTGGTAAACCAGGTGCCAAGGTTTTCGCCCAGACTGGATTTGAAATTGCTGGAATAGTTGCCCAGTAATTTGTTGAGGTTGCGGCTTTCGGTATCGCGCCGCCAGCTTTCCAGCAGTTTTGCCGCCGCATTGCGCTCGGCTTCCCAGCGGGTGCGGTTAACAAATTCGACGCTTTCATTAATAATGACCGGCGTTTTGCCAATTTCAATCGAATTCAGGAGTTTTTCCAAATCTGGGTTGGTGAGCACCACGCAACCATCCGAGGCCAGCGGTGGGCGGCTAAAATTATTGGCTGGCGTGCCATGTAACCAAATCCCGGAGCCACTGCGCCCATTGATCTTATCCCATTCGTTGGGGTAATTGATCGGCAGCGCGCCGGCCCCGTAAAAATCGGGTAAGCGCGCCTTGGCCAGACGGCTGGTAATGTAATACACGCCGAGCGGGGTTTTTTGATCGCCTTCCCGCAGCTTATTAATGCCAAATTTACCATGTGAAATATAGTAATCGGTAATAAACTTGATGCGCCCATTAAAATTCTGGTAGACGTAAATGCGCGATTGCGCCGTATCCACCACCAGCGCATATTTTTGATCATCGCGCAATTGCAACAAAGCACGTGGAATCAAATCCGGGTCGGGGCGATCACGCAGGGCTTTTAAACGCACCAAGGCTTCGTTGCGCAGGTCGCTGAGCTTGTCCTTGGCGGCCAAACTGGCGGTGCCCATGCCAGTGACCGGGCGAGCATGCATTAATAGCAAGTCGCCGCGTATCAATTGCCCCAGCCGGAAAGTCGGGTACAGTTCAACCAGTTTATCGGCCCTTTGCTGTGCTGATTTTAATTGCCCGTTGGCCAGATCCTTATAGATATGGATCAGCAGCATATCCGGATCAGGCTTTTGATTCGACGTAATCAGGGCGACCGGTGGCATGGCGGGTGGTGGCAATGGCGATGGCGGCAAGGCCACCGCGCCAGACGCCATCAATATCGCAGTCAGTAGCGCAGCTAACAATAAGCGCAGTGCATAACAGATTCGGTTCATCTGCATGGAGAGTGGAGCAAAATACAACATCAGCTTCCCGAGCGCTCCTGCTTGATTTGCCATTTACCACCCTGCTTGACCATCACAATCACTTTGCGGCTGTTGGACGATAATTTGTCGGAAGTGTAGGACTGGCGGAATTTAATGGTTGCGGTATTTCCTTCGACATTCACTTGCGCCGATTCGATCACCACATTGATGCGCCCTTTGCTTTCAATGCGGGTGCGGCGTTCTTCGGCCCATGCTTTGCGCGATTCGCCCTTTGGCGTCTGGAAATCGTTGGCGTAGCTATTCAAATAGGTTTTTACATCTTTCGAACTCCAGGCTTTGGCCCAAACATGCAGCGTATGTAAGGCTTCGTCTTGATCGGAATCAGTTTTTGGCTCGGGCTTTGCCTTGGCTTCAGGCTTGGGTTCGGCCTTCGGTTCGGGTTTTACCTCGGGTTTGGGTTCTACTTTGGTGGCTGGCTTGGCTTCAACCTTGGGTTCAACCTTGGGTTCGGGCTTGGCTGTGGGCTTTATTTCTGGCTTGGGTTCGAGTTTGGCCACTTGCAGCGGTGTGGGGGCAGGGGTGGCGGCCACTGGTGTCGATGCGGGTGCGGCAGCAGGACCAGCAGCGGCTGGTTTTGCACCGGGTGTGGCCTTGGCAATTTGTGTATCAGCGGGCTTGTTGCTCGTCATCGTGCGTACCATTGCCAGCTTTTTCTTGGTTGATGCATTATTGGCATCAAGCTGCAAGGCTTTGTCATAGGCTTGTGTGGCTAATTTGGTATAGTTGTCGGCTTGTAAGGCTTTGTCATAGGCTTGGCCCGCCAATTTGGCATATACATCGCCTAAATTTTCATAAGCGGTCGCATACGCAGGATGGGTACGGATAGCCGCTTCCAATGCCATGCGGGCCTTTTCATATTGGCCACCGGCAGCATATAACACGGCCAAATTATTATACGGTTCCGGCAAATCAGGGAAGTCTTCCGTCATTTTGGTGAAAATGACAATGGCTTCGGCGCTTTTGTTTTGTTCAGTTAGAATCAAGCCTTTTAAGAAGCGCATTTGCGCATCTTTCGGGTGTTGCGCCAAGGCAGCGTCAACTTTGCTGAGTGCTTCAGAAAATTGACCAGCGCGAATAAATTTGCTGATATCAGCAAAATCATCCGCCTGCGCCACGTGTGGCAGTGCAAATAGTGTCACACTGAGCAAGATTGCTCTGACAGGCAATAAAGAAAGCAGACGATGCTGCTTGAAACGGCGACCGAGGGAAGAGAGCATGGGATTTATCAATGATATACTGGTGCGAAGTTCGTCATTCTATCAAAGAAGCGCGCAGTTTTGGCAATCTTGCATGGTCAAGACACGTCAATTGTTGTTAACTGTGCGCTTTGTCTCCACATTGTTGTTGACAACTGACCAAAAATTTGACATTAACTACTTTAATTTCCGATGAGCAATCTAAAAATCTACAATACGCTGGCGCGTGAAAAGCAAACTTTTGTCCCAATGCAAGCTGGAAAAGTCGGCATGTATGTCTGCGGAATGACGATTTATGATTATTGCCACGTTGGCCATGCTCGTATGATGATGGCGTTTGATGTTGCCTATCGTTGGTTGATGGCATCAGGCTACGATGTGAACTATGTGCGTAACATTACCGATATCGAAGATAAAATTATCCGGCGCGCGGTCGAAAACGGTGAAACCATCGGCGAGCTAACCGCCCGGTTTACCGCTTATATGGATGAAGACACCCAAGCCCTGGGGATTTTGCCTGCGCGCCAAATACCGCGTGCCACCCAATATGTCGGGCAAATGCTGGCTTTGATTGAAGCTCTGGAAGACAAAGGACTAGCCTATCAAGCTTCGGACGGCGATGTGAATTTTGCCGTGCGCAAATTTCCCGGTTATGGCAAGTTATCCGGCCGCTCGCTTGATGAGTTGCGCGCGGGTGAACGGGTTGAAGTCAATACGGGTAAGAGTGATCCACTCGATTTTGTGTTGTGGAAAGCGGCAAAGCCATCTGAACCGGTCGAGGCCAAATGGGCGTCGAAGTGGGGCGATGGTCGTCCGGGTTGGCATATTGAATGCTCGGCCATGGCCTGCGCCATTTTGGGCGAGCAATTTGATATTCATGGTGGCGGCCTGGATTTGCAATTTCCGCATCATGAAAATGAAATCGCCCAGTCGGAAGGTGCCAATGGCAAGCCGCTGGCCAATTATTGGATGCACAATGGCTTTTTGGAAGTGGACAATACCAAAATGTCCAAATCCCTGAATAATTTTTTCACGATACGGGATGTGTTAAAAAGCTTCGATGCCGAAGTGATCCGCTTTTTTATGTTGCGTTCACACTACCGTAGCCCCTTAAATTATTCCGATATGCATTTGGACGAAGCCAAAGCTGCGCTGACACGACTATATATGACGCTCAAGGAAGTGGAGCCTGGTAGTGAAGCGGGCACCGAAGTGGGCACCGGAGCGGACGAGGTAGATTGGCAAGAAAGCTATGCCCTGCGTTTTGCCGAAGCGATGGATGATGATTTTAATACCCCGCTGGCGCTAACGGTCTTGACCGCACTGGCCAATGAAGTTAATCGTGACAAATCCAGGGGTTTGGCGACGCAATTGAAAGCCTTGGCGGGGGTACTGGGCCTGTTGCAACGTCCGCCCACTGAATTTTTACAAGCAGCACCGCTGGCCGATGGATTGGCCCAAGCCGATATTGAAGCCAAAATTGCCGCCCGTAGTGCGGCCAAGTTGGCTAAACAATTCGCTTTGGCGGATCAAATCCGTACTGAACTATTGTCAGCCGGGATTGTGCTGGAAGACAAACCGCAAGGTGTCACAGAATGGCGTCGCACGTGATGGCAGGAAAAACTGGCGCGCCTGTGGTGCAGGTGCCCCATTTTTGGGAACAAGCCAAAAGCGAATTGATGCAAAGGGATCGCATCATGCAAAAACTCATCCCGCAGTTTGGGGATTTGCATCTGGTGAGTCGGCGCGACCCTTTCACCACTTTGGCACGCTCGGTGGTGGGGCAACAGATTTCAGTCAAGGCGGCGGAAACCGTGTGGCAGCGGTTTTTATTACTTTGCCCCAAATGCACGCCAGCGCAAGTATTGCAACTGGATATCGAACAAATGCGCGGCAGTGGGTTATCCAAGCGTAAAGCGGAGTATATTCAGGATTTGGCACAGCATTTTAAAGACAAGCGCGTGCATGCTGAAAAATGGTCAGAAATGGATGATGAAACGGTCATTGGCGAATTGGTGCAAATTCGCGGCATCGGGCGCTGGACTGCGGAAATGTTTTTGATTTTTAATTTGTGTCGGCCCGATGTTTTGCCGATGGATGATGTGGGTTTAATTAAAGGCATTAGCCTGAGTTATTTTTCAGGCGAACCGGTTTCGCGTAGTGATGCGCGCGAAGTGGCAGCCAATTGGCAACCTTGGCGCACGGTGGCGACCTGGTATATGTGGCGCAGCCTGGAAGCGACCCCCGTTATTTATTGACTTGTAAGTAATGACCTGGTCAGTCGTCATTTCGAAATAAATGCTTGTCGTCATAAGCCGCATTGCATATAATGGCGGCGAATAGACGGCGCTTGGCAGGTCAGCATATCCGTGTTTGCCTGTCGTACATTAAAGGAATTGCAATGATTAAAACCACTTTCCTCAATTTCGAGCAACCCATTGCCGAATTAGATGCCAAGATCGAAGAATTACGCTTTGTCCAGGATGATTCAGCCGTAGATATTTCTGAAGAAATAGACCGCTTGGCGAAGAAGAGTCAGCAATTAACCAAAGATATTTACGCCAAGCTTACCCCTTGGCAAGTTTCCCTGATCGCACGCCATCCCCAACGTCCGTATACGATGGATTATGTGAATGGCATCTTTACCGACTTCCACGAACTCCATGGCGACCGCCACTTTGCTGATGACCAATCCATCGTCGGTGGTTTGGCGCGTTTCAACGGTCAGGCCTGTATGGTCATCGGTCACCAAAAAGGGCGCGACACCAAAGAACGGGCGATGCGTAATTTCGGCATGTCGCGTCCAGAAGGCTATCGCAAGGCGCAACGCCTGATGAAGTTGGCGGAGAAATTCGGTATTCCAATTTTTACTTTTGTCGATACCCCCGGCGCTTTCCCTGGGATTGACGCTGAAGAGCGTTGTCAATCCGAAGCGATCGGGCATAATTTATACGTGATGGCCGAATTAAAAGTGCCTTTGATTGCCACCATTATTGGGGAGGGCGGTTCGGGTGGGGCCTTGGCCATTGCCGTGGGTGATTCGGTGCTGATGTTGCAATATTCAACCTATGCCGTCATCTCGCCCGAAGGTTGCGCCTCCATTTTATGGAAAACTTCAGAACGCGCCGCCGATGCGGCCGAAGCCTTGGGGCTAACTGCGCATCGCTTAAAAGCCATGGGCTTGATTGATAAAATCATTAATGAACCCTTGGGCGGTGCGCATCGTGATACCAAGCAAATGATTGTGTTGTTAAAGCGTGCTCTGGCGGATACCTTACG
The DNA here is from genome assembly GCA_046597185.1 of Burkholderiaceae bacterium. Lineage (GTDB taxonomy): Bacteria > Pseudomonadota > Gammaproteobacteria > Burkholderiales > Burkholderiaceae_D > CAMBDR01. Next base: position 5,745 of record JBKJLF010000537.1, read on the forward strand.
CCAATTTCAGGGTGTGAAAACCAAAGATTTGCTGGCTGCACGTCATGAAAAATTGATGAGCTATGGCAAGTTCAAGGAAACGACTTCATCAGAATAAGTGGTGAAACAAGCCTTATCAGGCTTGGCCGCTGGCATGCAAACCATGCTGGCGGCTTTGCCACAGCTTTTACCCGCCGGGTCCTGGCTTGATTGTCATCCCCAATCGGTGGCGCTGGCCTATAGCGGCGGTCGGGATTCCACCGCCTTGTTGTATTTGACGCATGCCTGGGCCAAAGAGCATGGCTGGGAACTCCTTGCCTTCCATGTTCATCATGGCATCAGCCCGGATGCCGAAAGTTGGCTGGATCATTGCCAACAAACCTGTGCCGCGCTGGCTGTGCCATTTTACTTTGAGCGCGTGCAGCTTGGGCAAACCACCAGCATTGAAGCGCAAGCGCGCAAGTTGCGCTATGCCGCGCTGGGTCGTATGTGTATGGCGCATCAGGTGCGGCTTTTGCTGACTGCGCATCATCAGGATGATCAGGCTGAAACCGTGCTGCTGCAATTATTGCGCGGCACCGGTTTGGCGGGGGGTATGGAGCCGTTCAAACTCGCCCCAGCCTTGCTGGGCACCGATCAAGTCTGTCTGGCGCGCCCGGTATTGGCGCTGGCGCGCGCTGAGCTGTGTGACTGGCTGGCAGCGCAATCGATTCGCTTTGTCGATGATGGCGCCAATTATGATCCCAAGTACACCCGTAGCGCCTTGCGTGAATTGATTGTGCCGCACTTGGCGCGTGAATTTCCCGGGTTTCAGCAGCGTCTGGCGCGTAACGCCTTACACGCGCAAAGCGCGCAAAGGCTATTGCAACAATTGGCCGGGCAAGATTGGCAACGCTATCGCGCTCGGGCCGGGACAGGCGTGCAGCATGAGGCGCTGCAAATGTTGGCGCTCCATGAACTAAACCAGGATAGAGTACAAAATTTGCTGCGCTATTGGCTGGCGCAACGCGGCGCACGCATGCCGCCAAGCGCCTGGCTGGATCAACTCATTACCCAATTACAAGCCGCGCGCGAGGATGCTCAAGTGTGTATCGACTATGCGGATGCGCAATTTCACCGCCACCGGGGCCACATTTACTTGGTAGCGAAGTGGCAAGCGGCGTCACAACCGATTCAATTTCAATGGCAGGGCGAAACCGAGATCTATTTTGCCTCTTTTAGTGGAAAACTACAAATTCGGGCGGCGGCAGTCGATGAGTTTGGCGTGGATGCCGATTGGCTGCGCCAGCAAACTTTGCAATTGGATTATCGACAGGGTGGTGAGCGTTTTAAATTGGCATTAAACAGACCAAATCGTAGCTTGAAACAGCACTTCCAAAGCGCTGATGTGCCAGGATGGTTACGTTCGCGCTTGCCTTTACTTTATCTTGCTAACGCCAGTTGCGATGCTGAAAGATTATTTTTTGTGGCCGGATTAGGTGTTTCTGGGCATTATTCAGAGTCGGGAGCTGGTCGAGTTTGTCTGTATTGGCAGGCCGATGGCGCATAATTTGCTGCTATGCCACAAAATCTGCTTGTCAAATTTCGTCATGCGATGTAAAGTTAAAGATTGTACGTCTATTTTTTTCATTTTTTGAAACGAAACTCTATGGCATTAATTGTTCATAAATATGGTGGCACTTCGATGGGTTCTACTGAACGTATCAAGAATGTCGCCAAACGCGTCGCCAAATGGCATGACGCTGGCCACCAAATCGTGGTGGTTCCTTCTGCAATGTCGGGTGAAACCAACCGCTTGATTGGTTTGGCAAAAGAAATCATGGCGCAGCCCGATCCGCGCGAACTGGATATGATTACCTCCACAGGTGAACAAGTCTCGGTGGGTTTGCTCTCGATGGCCTTATTAGCCATTGGCAAGCAAGCGGTGTCGTATGCGGGTTGGCAAGTAGCCATTCGCACCGATTCGGCATTTAACAAAGCGCGGATTCAATCAATTGACGACACCAAAGTGTTGCGTGATCTTGATGCCGGGAAAATCGTCATCATCACCGGCTTTCAAGGGGTGGATGAGCATGGCAATATTTCCACGCTGGGGCGTGGCGGCTCGGACACCTCGGCGGTGGCGGTGGCGGCAGCCTTAAAAGCCTCGGAATGCCTGATTTACACCGATGTGGATGGTATTTACACCACCGATCCGCGTGTAGTGTCGGAAGCGCGGCGCTTGAAAACCGTGACCTTTGAAGAAATGTTGGAACTCGCCTCGCTCGGTTCCAAAGTTTTGCAAAGTCGCTCAGTGGAATTTGCAGGTAATTACCATGTGCCGACCCGGGTTTTGTCCTCCTTGACCGACCCCATGATGGATTTGGCTGAAGAAGCCAATTCCGGTACCCTGATTTCGTTTGAAGATGGAGAAAATATGGAACAAGCAGTTATTTCGGGTATTGCGTTCAATCGTGATGAAGCAAAAATCACCGTGTTGGGCGTGCCTGACAAACCGGGAATTGCGTATCAAATTTTAGGCCCGGTGGCCGATGCCAATGTCGAAGTCGATATGATCATACAGAATCAATCGGTTGAGGGTAAGACCGATTTCACCTTTACCGTTTCGCGTGGCGAATATGATAAAGCCGTGAAGGCCCTGGGCAATATCAAAGATGTCACCGGTGCCATCACCGTGGTAGGTGATGCCAAGGTATCAAAAGTCTCGGTGGTGGGTGTGGGCATGCGCAGTCATGTCGGTGTGGCGTCCAAGATGTTTCAAACCTTGGCAGAAGAAAGTATCAACATTTTGATGATTTCTACTTCTGAAATCAAAATTTCGGTTTTGATTGATGAAAAATATATGGAATTGGCGGTACGTGCTTTGCACAAAGCGTTTGAACTGGATAAACAATAATTTTTGTAAAAACGCGACGTTGTTTGCTTGACGAAGCACAAAAAGCAGTCTATCATCTCGTTTTTGGCTGCTGACGAGTCGTAAAGTTAGCAGCACAGTTCGGAGACTTGGCCGAGTGGTCGATGGCACATCCCTGCTAAGGATGCATACGGGCAACTGTATCGAGGGTTCGAATCCCTCAGTCTCCGCCAGAGTTTTGGTTTATGGCAAAGGTTCTTAAGATTTGATTTGGATTTTAAGAAACGCTGTTATAATCTTGCAGTGTTGTAAATTTGTTTTTTGCGGCTGTAGCTCAGCTGGATAGAGTACTTGGCTACGAACCAAGGGGTCGTGGGTTCGATTCCTGCCAGCCGCACCAAAAAAATCAAAGGGTTATAAGTTTCGGCTTATAGCCCTTTGTGCTTTGCGGAGCATTTTTCTGGCGATGTCCCGATTTCTTACGCCGATTTCTTACAATTTCTTAGCGCAACAGATCTTCGATCGCATCGACCACGATGCTGGTGCCAATCGCAATCAGGAGAATATCGCCGGCAACCTGTACATAGCGGTAGTTAGGTGGCGGGGGCGGCAGTTGTACCCGCAGGGGTTGCGGCAATTCGTAGTATTGCACCACCAGCCGTTCACCCCGGTGCCATTTTTTTGCTTGGCCGGGTGGCAGGCAGCCGTTATTCTTTTTTGCGAGGCCCGGTGGGCAATGGCCTTGGCGGCTGCGTTTGCCATAATATTCGCTGACGACCTGGCGATGGTGCTCATCCCAGCGAAATTCGGCGGCGTCACGATCCTGCTTGTGCTCTTTCTTGTGCTCTTTCTTGTGTTCTTTGTCTTCGTCTTTGTCTTCGTGGCGCTCTTCCTTGTCTTCTTTATGCTTGCCGTTGCCAGCCCATTCCGGTTTGCCTGCGAGGGTTGCCGTGCTCAAACTCAGACTGATACCGATGGCGGCGAGGTAAAGCGCGGATTTTTTGTGAAATTGGTGCATGATTTTTCCTTTGATTGGGACGGCTAAAAATTATTTTGTTTGGAGCATTGTACTGCCCAGGACGGCATTGCGTACAATAATTAGCGCAATCGTGCTAATATTTTATAAATGAGTACCTCAACCATGCGCATCGGTAAAGGTGCTTTAACGGTCAAACACCCAAATTGTGAGAGCTTTGTTTCATGAAGTGCTGGCCAGCCCCGCCAATGCCAGCCGTGCGACGCGAGATTTGATTCTGCTGGCGCGCAAAGCGCCAAACCAATGGCGCGCAAGTTAGCAGTCGTTTACTGTATCGCCAACGGGCGTGTGTTCAGCATCAACTTGCTTGATCGCCCGATCAAAGTCACTCTCAAACAAGCGGTCTTGCACGATGCGGTATTTCTCGAATTCGCTTTCAGCATGCGCCCTGGCAATTTCTGCCGTCACCTTTCCGGCGTCCTGCAAAACGTCCCGGTCGGTGGCTTCGATGAAGCGGTTCAGGCGCACTTCCCAATCCTGCATGGTCATGGGCATCTTGCGCAACGCCATATCCTCGGCCACATCCAGATAGGCCGACACCAGCCGTTGTAACTGCGCCAATCGCGCTCAGGTTGTAGTGCAAGGTGTTGTAGCCTTTCCCATCGGCGGCAGTTATTCGAAAATTTCGAATAACTGATTCCTCGACCAACTCGCTGTCGGAAAACACCTTTTTCAGGTGATAGTTAATGGTGTGGGTTTCCACGTCATAGAGCAACCCCATCATCTTCTGGGTGATCCAGACGTTTTCATCGGCGTACACCGCTTCAACGCCACCATGGCCACTGGCTGCGACAAAGGTCAGATATTCTGCCGCCGACGAGCGGATGATGGCGATGTCGGTTTTTTTGGATGCTTGCGGCGGTTTGTTTTTACTCATCAATGCCTCATCAATGCCTCATTAATCATGGGCTAAATCTATCAATTCTTGTGCTGTTGCTGGTCCGGTGACTTCAGGCCAGTGCGCTCGCACGGGTAGCACATGCAAGGCTACCCGTGATTTGTTATTGCTGGCGCGCAAGCTAGCCGCAGCTTATTGCGGCCGATATTTCACCGTCAGGTTGTAATTGCCCGCAGTATACCCCTTCAGCAGCACATACGCGTCGCCATTCGCCGCCATCGAAATGGTGCAGCTTTCGGTCGAAGTGGAGCCTGCCGATTTGCAATCATAGGTGCTGGTGGTGGGCACGCTGGTTTTGCGGCTGTACAGGTCAATATCCCCGGTGCCGGTGGTGGATGCCACAAAATTGCCGCCCGCGCCGACCTTGAACGGGCCAAAGCTCTTGGTGGCGCTGGCTGCCAAACTGCCGCTGAAGGTTTCGGTTTTGTCAGCTGGTGGCACGGCACCGGGGCCGTCGCTACCCAATTCCACCGCATACGCCAACGCCAGTTTGCTGAATTTGAGCGCATGGTCGGCCTTGTTGCCCAAAAAGGCATAGGTGTCATTGGCGGTATGCATATTCGGGTTGTCTTGCGCATCGCTCGCTTCGCACGGGAAAGAAGAATAGAAACCGGCATTGGTCCAGGAACCATGGTCGGAACAGGCATAACCGCAGGGTTCGCTGGTCACGGTGACGCCCGGCAAATACGCTTTTACCAGATTGATGATGAAAGCATTTTGGCTGTTGTCGGTATAGTCGGACACCATCCAGATATCGGTGGTGGAACCCTTGTAATCGGTCAAGTCGAGCTGAAACACCCCCACCACCTTGATATTATTGGCCTTGAAGTTGTTGGCAATATCTTTGGAACCGAGCAAGCCGTTTTCTTCCGCTGCATAACCCATAATTTTAATCGTGCGGCGTGGTTTATAACCGCTCGCCACCATCACACGCAAAGCTTCGGTCAGACTGGCGATGCCGGAAGCGTCATCGTCGGCACCCGGTGCGCGTGTGGTTTCGGTCATGGTGGCACCGCTCAAGATTGAATCGATATGCGCACCCAGAACCACCACTTCCGAGGCGTTGTCGGTGCCTTGTATCGTCAGAATCACCGATTTTTGCAAGAAGCTGTGCGAGAACTGGGTGACGCTGATATCGCTACGCCCGGCCGTCATGTTTTTCCATTTATTCATCAGCCAAGTCGATGCGCTGGCCCCGACATTGGTTTTGTAGTAGCGGTTGGCAAAGGCCGACATATCGATAATGGTTTGGCCGATATTGCTGGCCTGCATGGTGGGCAAAATCGGGGTGACAATGGTTTGATTGTCGATGGTGTAAGAGGGGCGCACTGCGGCCAAACTGGTTTGCGGCGCTGCCAGTGCGGTGCGGCCTTCTTGCTCCGTGGCATGCGCCATAAAGCCGCCGCACTGACGTAATTTGGCATGCACTGCGCCAGACAAGGTGGACAGATGCGCTTCATCCACCTGTACCAGATGCACGTTTTCCTGGCGCGCAAATTCACCTACGGCGGACTGGCGCAACTGGCTGGCGGCGGGGGCGATTTTTGGCACCACTAATTTGAGTTCGGCAAAGGCTTTGTCGCCCAGCGTAATCCACACCATTTTGCCGCTGGCAGCCAAAGGGGCGGGCGCGGCTTCGGTATGGGCCAGGCTGTTGCCAACATTACCCAGCAACAGGCCAGCCAACAACAGCGACAACAGTTTGCGGGTGGGTGTGGCCGATTTGAAATTCGATTGAAAATTCGATTGAAAATTCGATTGAAAATTCGATTTGCGATGCGATTTGCCATTCGATTGATAGCTTTGATTCATGAAATGTCTCCATTTGTTTTTGGTTGATGGTTCGCCCGCACAAGCTGGGCGCTTGTCACGCGGGTGTTCATTGGCATCTTATTTCGCAACAATTTTAATTGTATAATACTATTTATTTAAATAATCAGATTGGCTCGAATTTTTTTAATGCAAGCGGGGCTGGTGTTGTGT
>JBKJLF010000543.1:0-5429 GCA_046597185.1 Burkholderiaceae bacterium
CAGTGCAAAAAAACCAAACAAGCCCGCCAACAAGGTGGCAAACAAGGTGCGTGGGTCGGCTTTGGATTCAAAGGCTTCCGGCAAGGCGTGCAAAAACGTGGTCGAGAGCATGATGCCAACCGACAGGCTGACCATGCGCTCCACCACTTTGGATAGCACCGAAAATGAAAAAATCGCGGCAGCCGTGATGCTCACCACGCCCCCCACCATGGTCGCCAGCAAGATCGAAAACAATGTTGAACTAATTTGATCCTCGCAAAATAAGCCTTCGTTCCGCCTTCAACGCCATCTTCAGCACCAGCTTTTGTGTAAGTCTCAACTACACCACACCATGCGCTTTGAACCAGGCCAGGCAACGACTCCAACCCTCTTTCGCATCCGCTTCCACATAACTGGGGCGGTAATCAGCATGAAATGCGTGGCCAGAATTGGGAAAGATCACAAACTCGGATTTGCTCGCGCCAGTTGCCAGCGCCGCTTTCATTTTTTCAACCGATTCAAGCGCAATACCGGTATCCTTGGCACCGTATAAACCCAATACCGCACCTTTTAATTTGGGCGCAATATCAACCGGGTATTGCGTTTGCAACTCGTTTTTATCACCCACCAAGCGACCATACCAGACCACACCGGCTTTCACCCCTGGGTTATGGCTTGCATACAACCAGGTAATACGCCCGCCCCAACAAAACCCGGTAATACCCAGCTTTTCGGTATTGCCACCATTGGCTTTGGCCCAGGCGACACAGGCGTCGATATCTTCCATAACTTGGGCATCGGGCACTTTGGAGACCACGTTTTTAATCAATTCTGCTGTCGAAGGCTGGTTGGCGGCATCACCCTGGCGCACAAACAGCTCCGGGGCCAAGGCCAAATAACCTTGCTTGGCAAAACGGCGCGCCACATCGGCAATGTGTTCGTGTACGCCAAAAATCTCGGATACCACAATCACCACCGGCAAATTGCTTTTGCCTTCGGGCATAGCGCGGTAGACCGGGACTTTTTGCCCCTTCACGGTGAGGGTGATTTCACCGGCACTCAAACCGGCCTGATCGGTCTTGACCACGTTTTGCGCAACCACCGGCAGCGCCGCTGCGGCAAACCCCACACCCATGGCAGTTTGCAAGAAAGCGCGGCGATCACTGCCGTCGGATTCAGGATCACGGTTGACCAAACTATTAAAGTCTTGCATCAAGTCTTGCATAACAATTCTCCATCCATTCAAGTCGTCAAGTAGAATTACCCATAAGAGGCAACAATTGTATCTGAATAATGGCGATGCGATGAAAACCTGACGATTTCAATCTGCGCGCTATAGTTTCCGGCACGGGTTTCCCGCCCAACCGATTCGTCATATCTGAAAATCAGGATTGCATTTTGGCATTTTCAACAATTAACTTTCTACGATGGGGGCAGTCAAGGGTAGATCGAGGGTAAATACCGTGCCCTGGCCTAATTTACTGCTCGCTGTAAGTTGCCCGTTGAGCAAAGAAGTGACGATATTAAAACTGATCGACAAGCCCAAACCACTGCCGCCCTGGCCTATTTTGGTAGTGAAAAACGGGTCGAAAATACGCTGCAGATTTGCCTCGCTAATGCCAACGCCATTGTCACGAAATTGAATCCGCACCCGCCCACTCACATCCGTTTGCGCCGTCACGGACATATGGCCGTCGGCGCGCCCGTCAAAAGCATGTAACAGTGCATTATTCACAAAATTACCCAACACCTGGCCGAAGGGGCCAGGGTAGCTATTCATGGAAATACCTTCGGGTATGTGCAATTGAATCGTATGGCCACCAAGCCGGATACGGTTCATCATGGTGGCAATGACTTCATGGGTGGTTTGCTGTAAATCAAACAGCCTGCGCTGCGCTGTGGTGCGATCCACCGCCACTTGTTTAAAACTATTGACCAAATCGGCAGCACTGCTTAAACCCCGCAAGATTAATACCGACATATCACGCGTATCATCCAAAAATGTTCGCAGGTCTGACAGCGACAAGTTTTTTTGATTCATTTTCTGATCAACGTCCATGGTTTGTCGCTGCAAGACATCAGCCAACATCAAACAATTGCCGATCGGCGTATTGAGTTCATGCGCCACCCCGGCCACCAAGGAACCCAGTGCCGCCAATTTTTCACGCGCCACCAGTTGGGTTTGCGCCTGTTGCAATTGCTGATAGGCTTGGGCATTATCCAGTGCAATGGCACCATAGGCGCACAGGGTACGGAAAATTAAACGCTCACGTTCGGCGTAGGCATTCACCTGGCTTGACTGTATCGTCATCACGCCCAATAAGCGCTCGCCCAAGAGCAGTGGCGCATACAGTTTGCTCGGGCAATGCAGGGTCCCTGGTACTAAATTGTGCAGTAATTCATCTTTTGGAAAATTCAGGACAATCTCGTTGCGCTCACGGGCGCAACGCGCGCTGTAGGCGCTGGGGTCATCAATCCGGATATCGGGCACACTGATGATGACGCCCTGCTCGACCGCAAAGGCACCACGCAAAGTGATTTGATCTGGCAAAACCAAATAAATAGCCAAAGCACCGGCATTGAGCAAACCATGCACATGGCCGTTGAGCGCCTCAAACACGGCCTGTGCCTCCAGGTGGGCGGTAATTTCACGCCCAATCGCGCTTAAGCGTTCCAGAGTGATGGTGGTGCGTTGCAATACTTCGGCGCGGCGCGCTTCGGAAGCCGCCAATTGCTGGTGATATTCGCCTTCGGCCTGGGCATTTTCGGTTTGGTGCCGCACTTGCATTGCAATCGCGCGGTTGGTGGCGTCCTGACTATGGGTGGTTTCGCGGGCACTGATGGCACGCAGGGAAATCGCATACGCCTGCTCATAATCACCTGCTTGCGCATATTCGCGCGCGAGGGCATCGAGCAAATCACCCGGCATAATATAGCCTTCAATACTGCTGGCCACTTGCATGGCTTGCAGCAGGTAGTGCAAGGTGCGGCTCGCAACAGAAATCGTTGATTTGGTGGAATCCATACCCAGCAGGGGAAAACGTCGATGAATATCGATCAAAACACGAAACGCCGCCATTTGTAAAATCGCATCATGATGCGCTTTGGCCATGGCCATGGCTTCGTTGGCCGCCTTCAAGGCCGCATCGGCCTTGCCTAAAAACGACAAAGCGTGCGCCTGGCCACGCAGCGAATCAATTTGAAAATCGATCTGACCCAAGGCATTGGCCCGTTGTTGCAGCAAACGAAAAGTATCCAACGCATCGGCATAGCGGCCCTGATCGAGTTGCAAATCAGCAAGATAATTCAGACAAATCGCATACGAGCGCGAACCTGCCAGCGGGGCCATTTTATTTAATGCTTCATCGAGCATCTCTTGCGCGGCATCAAGTTGCCCCAGCAAGCGCAGGGTTTCGCCCGTTTGCATCAGGGCAATGCCAATCCTTGGCACCCAAGCCCCGGCTCTCGCCAGATCAAGGCCGCGCTGCATCCATTCCAGCGCAGAATGGTGGTCATTGAGATTGCTGAATGAATTGCCAATATTGGTCATGGTGCTCATGGCCAGGCGAATTTGCCCGGTTTGCAGTGCCAAATCCTGGGCGCGAATAAAATGGGCAATCGCATAGGCATAATCGCCACGCTGCACCGCCACAAAGCTAACAAATTCGGCAATAAAACTGAGTAATGCCGGATGTTGTCCGGCTTGATCGGGATCGAAGCGATTGCCCCAGCGCTCTTGAGCCAGATTAAAGTCGTTGAGCGAATCGAGCCGGGCCTGGCAAACCAGCGCCATATCGACGCGCAAACTGTCTTGCGCCAAACGCCCCGCCTGGGCAACGAGCAATAATTCTTCGCGCAAGCGCTCCATATTGCCACGGTCAAGTTCAATGGCGGACATTAACCAATGAACATCACTCACCCCTTCCGGGCAAGCATGTCTGGTAAAGATCTCCAACGCCTGTTGCGCCATTATCTGCGCCTGCGCCAAATCACCGCGCAACCATTTTGTTTCAGCCCAGATCAATTGTAAGCGTGCCAAGCCGATACAGCCATCCTCCTTGGCTGACGCCGGTAATAAATCCATGGCCTGATCCGCCAACACCAGGGCGCGATTGGTATCACGCTGGCGTAAATGCCAGGCAAGCTCGATTAATTGCTGCAAGCGTGCCTCGCCCTGACTTGTGAGCAAAGCCAATTCGAGTCGCGCCACCTCGTCAATTAATACAAATATCTCCATCAAACGACCAATTTTTCCTTTTGAACCAACCCATCCGGTATTTGCCAAATTTGCCAAACTACTTCTCTTGCGCCTGCAAAGGCAGATCAAGGATAAACAGTGTACCCTCGTCCGGCCAACTCTGTGCCACAATTTGCCCTTCCAACAATGAAGTGACGATATTATAGCTGACACTTAAGCCCAGTCCATTGCCGCCCTGCCCCATCTTGGTGGTAAAGAAGGGTTCGAAGATGCGCGCCAGGTGCGCACTCGAAATGCCACGACCATTATCACGAAATTGAATTTGTACATACGCAGTGCCACGCAAATGCGCCGACAAAGCCATATGACCTGCCTCTTCCCCTTCAAACCCATGCAACATGGCATTATTGATTAAATTCCCCAACACTTGCCCTAATGCGCCGGGGTAACTGGTCATCACAATTTGGGGTTCGATATCCAAACCCACGGTATGCCCGCCCAATTTAATTTTACTCATCATGGTTTCCAGCAATTCTTCACACATTTGCTGTAAATTAAACTCGCGCCGTTGCGCCGTGGCGCGGTCAACCGCCACTTGTTTAAAGCTACTCACCAATTTTGCGGCGCTGGCCAGCCCCCGCATAATCAGATTCGATGCATCCTGGGCGTCGGTCAAATAGGCGAGTAAATCGCTTTGCCGCATGGTTTGCCCACGCGCCAACACATCCAGCGCGTCGGTACGCTCCTGCAGGGCACTGACCATCATGATGCTATTGCCAATAGGCGTATTCAATTCATGCGCCACACCCGCCACCAACGCACCGAGCGCCGCCATTTTTTCATGCTCAACCAATTGCGCCTGGGTTTTTTGTAATTGATCGTAGGCGTGGGCGTTATCCAAAGCAATTGCGCCATATGAACACAGCGAGCGGAAAATCAATTGCTCGCGTGCATCATAAGCACGGGTGACGCGCGCTTGAACCGTCATCACCCCCAGCAAGCGCAAACCGATCAGCAACGGGGCGAATAACAAACTACAATTGGCTTGTGTGCCGGGGAGCAAATTGCGCACTTCACGATTGGCTTCATATTCCAGCAACACGACGCGCCGCTCGCGCGCGCATAAGGCGCTGGTAGCGTCGGGGTCATTAAAATCAACCCGATCAAAGCCTATATTTTGCCCGCGCTCCATGCCAAACGCCAGTTCCATGGCGTCGCCCTCCGGGACGGTCAAATAAATGCCGAAGGAATC
>JBKJLF010000806.1:0-9469 GCA_046597185.1 Burkholderiaceae bacterium
GTGAATCGCCTATTTATGCTAACACATCTGTAAATTTAAATGCTATACTTCGGCACGGACACCCCAGACACCCCATGAAGAGGCAACCAATTGCAGACAGTTCAAAACCACAGTGGACGTGGGCGGCCGGTTAACACGGAGGCGCAACACCAAACGTTGCGCCGCAGCATCATTCAGGCCACCCGCGCCGTGTTCATTCAGGTTGGATATCATGGCTTGAGTGTAGAACTGATTCTGGCCCAATGCGGCTTGTCACGCCCCACCTTCTACAAGTACTTTCGCAATACCGATGAAGCGATTGAAATTGTTGTGCGCGAAGCCAATGAGCAACTGATTGATGGCATGACGCAGGCGGTCAGCCAGGCGGTAGGACTGTTTGAACAAGTCGAAATCGCGTTGGTGTCATGGCGCAAATGGGGTGACGACATGGGGCCGCTGCTCAGGCCCTTGTTCAGGGAGTTGCACGATGTGCATTCGCCTGCCTCACGCAACCGCCTGCGCACGTTGGAAGTGATTGAAAACAATCTGCTTCAAGCAGCCGTCCTGGCCGGCATGCCAAAACCATCAAAAATCCTGATTCAAGCCTTGATCAACGGCGTCGAGTTCCTCGGCTATCGCTTTCAGCTTGAAACGCCCAAAGACGAAGTCAGTTGGCAGCAAACCCGCTCAGCCATGTTGCGCATGGCGCTGGGTTTGCTGGCATCAGAAGAACAATGGGGCCAGGCCCTCGATCTGGCCCGGCAATTGGGCATAGACCTCAAACCATCGGAGAAGGCAGCATGAACCACGAATTTCGCACACAATCCATCGCAAAGCTCAAGGCCTTGTTTTCTACGCTACAGGCACCGGCTGCCGACATGTGCAGCGGCTTTTACCGGGCTGAATTTATCGGGCCATGGTGGTTGCGGGTGACCGGTAGACCCAGTGTTGCCATGAGTGGCTTGCCGGGCTGGCAGGGCAAACAGTTTCTCAGCGCCACCACGGCCACCAATGTGTTGCTTAAAAAAGGGCAGACCCGCCATGCACTGCTGATGCGCTGCGTGGGCGATGTCTCGCAGGTGGATGGCAAGCAGGGGCTGGCCTTACACTATGGTGCTGATGCACCCCTTCCCTGGCGCTGGGTACGCGATGAAATGCGTGCGGTGGACGCGCAGCATATCCTGGGGATGACTGTGATCAATTTGCCCTTGCTGAACCGGCTCAGCTTTCCTTTCCTGCTGGTGCGGGAATCATGAGCGAGGAATTTGACTCCGACTTCGACTTTGATGTCGTGATCGTTGGCTCCGGCTTTGGCGGTAGCGTCAGCGCCTTGCGGCTGGCCCAAAAAGGCTGGAAGGTGGCCGTGCTGGAGCAAGGCCGACGCTTCGCCCCCGACGATTTTCTGGCCACCGGCACCAGCGCCAAAGCGCTGGCCTGGCTGCCGGCGTTGGGTTTGACCGGGCCACTTTCGCAGGAAGTGTTTCGGCATGTTGGCATCGTGCGCGGCGTGGGCGTGGGCGGCGGCAGCCTGCTGTATGCCGCCGTGTTGCTCAAACCGCGTGCCGCATTTTATGAAGATCCGGCCTGGCATGGTTTGAACCCGGATTGGGAAGCCGAACTCGCACCGCACTATGAGACGGCACAAAAAATGCTGGGCGTTGCAATCAATCCACACCAAGGGATTCAGGATGACTGGTTGCGCGAGACCGCCACGCGCATGGGTGCGCAAGAGAGCTTTGCCGCCACACCACAGGGCATCTACTTTGCCAGCCCGGAGCAACTGGCACCCGACCCCTTCTTTGAGGGTAAAGGGCCGGCGCGCCAAGGCTGTAATCAGTGCGGGCGTTGCATTACAGGCTGCGCGCATGGCGCGAAAAACTCACTGGACAAGAATTATCTATATTTGGCCGAACAATTGGGCGTGCAAGTGATTGCCGAGTGCAAGGTGACGCATCTGGAGAAAATCGGCACCGGTGGCTTTTTGGTGCATCGCGCACATCCCCTGCGCAATGGTCCCAAGTCGCAGCCCCTGAAGGCGCGCAACGTCATCATGTCAGCAGGTGTATTGGGCACGCTTGATGTATTGTTTGCCTCGCGCGATCAATATCGCACCCTGCCCGACTTGCCACGCTCGCTGGGCGCGCACGTGCGCACCAATAGCGAGGCGATTGTCGGGATTCTGGCCAAAGATAGCGCTACCGACGTAACCAAAGGCAGCACCATTTCCTCGCACTTTTTCCCCGATCCATCCACCCACATCACCCAAAACCGGTTTCCGCCCAGCTACGGCTTCATGCGCTTTTACATGGGGCCGCTGGTTGGCGGCAGCGCGCCGGGCATGCGTGCGGTCAAGGTGTGTCTCAAGTTCCTGACCAGCCCGATTGCCGCGGCCCGCTCGTTTTTTGCCAGCAACTGGACCCGGCGAATCTCGGTACTGACCGTGATGCAGCACGCGGCCAATGAGTTGGCATTCGATTTTGGCCGTACCCTGTTCAAGGGCGGGCACCTGGGTTTGCGCTCGCAACTGGCAAAAGGCAGTCGATCACCTTCCTATATCGCGCAAGCCAATCAGGCGGCGCAACAATTTGCTGAGGCGAGCCAAGGCCACCCGATGAACGTGATGCTGGAGAGCATAGGGAACCTGTCGATCACCGCGCATGTGCTGGGTGGGGCCGTGATGGCAGCGACTCCCAACGAGGGGGTGATCGACATCAACCATCAGGTATTTAACTACCCAGGGCTGTATGTGGTCGATGCCAGCGCGATTCCGGCCAATGTGGGGGTGAACCCAAGCTTGACGATCACCGCCATTGCCGAGCGTTTCGCGCAGCGCTTTGCGGTGAAAGAAGCGGTTGGGTAAGCAACCACCACCCCAACCACCCCGCCCTGCGGGCACCCCTCCTGGGGAGGGGAATTAACTACGCAACCGCACGAACAATTCCCCTCCCCAAGAGGGGTGGCAGGCGCAGCCTGACGGGGTGGTTAAAGGGCTGCACAGGGAAAAAGCACCCTACGCCCTGCTGCGCGCCACATGCAATTTTTTGTAGCTGTCGATCAGGCGTTGGTGCCGCTCCAGCCCCTCCAGTTTCATGCTGGTTGGCGCAAGGCCAAAAAAGCGCACGCTGCCATCGACTGACCCCAGCGCCGCGTCCATCCGCTCATTGCCAAACATGCGGCGGAAATTGGCTGCGTAGTCATCCAATTCCAACTCTTCATCCAGCGTTACTTCCAGCACCACATTCAAAGCTTGATAAAACAAGCCGCGCTCCACCGTGTTGTCGTTGTACTGCAAAAAACTTGCCACCAGCTCGTGTGCCAGGTCAAATTGCTGCAAGGCCAGATTAATCAGCAGCTTTAACTCCAGCACGGTAAGCTGGCCCCACACCGTATTTTCATCAAATTCGATGCCGATCAGGGTGGCGATGTCGCTGTAATCGTCCAGCTCATTGTTTTCCAAACGCTCCAGCAGTGCTTCCAGGCTGGCGTCGTTTAATTGATGCAAATTCAAAACATCAGCGCGGAACAACAAGGCCTTATTGGTGTTATCCCAGATCAAATCTTCAACCGGATACACTTCCGAATACCCCGGCACCAAAATCCGGCAGGCGGTGGCACCCAGTTGGTCATACACCGCCACATACACTTCTTTGCCCAATTCTTCGAGTATGCCGAACAAGGTGGCGGCTTCCTGGGCGTTAGAATTTTCTCCATGTCCAGAGAAATCCCACTCCACAAAATCGAAATCATGCTTGCTACTAAAAAAGCGCCACGACACCACACCGCTGGAATCAATGAAGTGTTCGACAAAGTTATTCGGCTCAGTCACGGCGTTGCTGACAAAGGTAGGCGGAGGTAAATCGTTGAGGCCTTCAAAACTGCGCCCCTGTAGCAATTCGGTCAAGCTACGTTCCAGCGCCACTTCCAGGCTGGGGTGCGCGCCGAAGGAGGCAAACACACCGCCGGTGCGCGGGTTCATCAGCGTCACGCACATAACCGGGTACTGCCCACCCAATGACGCATCTTTCACCAGTACCGGAAAGCCCTGTTCTTCCAGGCCCTGGATGCCAGCCAGTATGCCGGGGTATTTCGCCAGCACAGCTTGTGGCACATCCGGCAGGGCGATTTCACCTTCCAGAATTTCGCGTTTCACCGCGCGCTCAAAAATTTCGGAAAGACACTGTACCTGCGCTTCCACCAGCGTATTGCCGGCGCTCATGCCATTGCTGGCGAACAGGTTTTCGATCAGGTTGGAGGGGAAATATACGATTGCGCCGTCTGATTGGCGCACATACGGCAGGCAACAGATGCCGCGCGCTGCGTTGCCGGAATTGGTATCGATCAAATGTGAGCCACGCAACTCGCGATCGGGATTGTAAATGTCGAGGCAGTATTCGTCCAAAATCTCTTTGGGCAGCGCATCCTTTTTGCCGGGTTTAAACCAGCGTTCGTTGGGGTAATGCACGAAATCGGCATTGGCAATGTCTTCGCCCCAAAACGATCCGGCATAAAAATGGTTACAACTGAGGCGCTCGATATACTCGCCCAGGCTTGACGCCAAGGCGCTTTCTTTGGTTGCGCCCTTGCCATTGGTAAAACACATCGGCGAATGCGCATCGCGGTTATGCAGCGACCAAACATTGGGAATAATATTGCGCCACGAAGCAATTTCGATCTTGATGCCAAGCCCGGCCAACAAGCCGGACATATTGGAGATGGTTTGCTCCAAAGGCAAATCCTTACCCAAAATCCAGGTGGCCGCGTCTGGCGCGGGGTTAATGGTCAGCAAGGCTTGGGCATCGGCATCCAGATTCTCGACTTCTTCAATCACAAACCCCGGCCCGGCTTGCACCACTTTTTTCACGGTACAGCGCTCAATGGAACGTAAAATACCTGCACGATCCTTGGTGGAGATATCCACTGGCAATTCGACCTGGATTTTGAAAATCTGCTGATAACGATTTTCCGGGTCAACGATATTATTCTGCGACAGGCGGATATTTTCAGTGGGAATATTGCGCGTGTTGCAGTACAACTTCACAAAGTAAGCCGCGCACAAGGCTGATGAGGCCAAAAAGTAATCGAAAGGCCCAGGTGCCGAACCATCGCCCTTATAACGAATGGGCTGGTCGGCGACCACGGTGAAATCATCGAACCTGGCTTCCAGACGAAGCTTATCGAGAAAGTTGACCTTAATTTCCATGAGAGAATTCCAAAAGAGCGCCATAAGAGCGTAAAAAGTGGGATGACAGTGTTTAGTCGCCCATTATCCCAGATTACCCGGTTGGTGTCGCATGAATGGTCAGGTCATTGTTTATTACGGTTATTTTGGGCATTCTGATGAAAAGCATGGGGCGGTGGGCATACCTGACCATCCCGTCAGCCGTAGCGTAGCCAATTCCCCTCCCGTGGAGGGGAATTACGCCGCCAATTTCCCGGATCGGTAATCATTAATCGCCTGTAAAATTTCCGCCTGGGTATTCATCACAAACGGCCCGTATTGCACAATCGGCTCCCGCAATGGCCGCCCGGCGATCAACAAGGCACGGCTGGCCCCTTTGGCGCGCAGGGTTACGCCATCGCTGGCGGCGTCATTGCGTAAAATCGCCATGCGTTGTTGCGGCACGGTTTGCTCGCCAATTTGCACTTCACCCCGGTAGACGTAGACAAACGCATTCATTTCTGCCGCTAGTTCCTGGGAAAATACCGCGCCATCTGCCAAATGCAAATCCAAATACAGCGGTTCGGTCACCTCGCGCTGCATTGCGCCTGCCACGCCATGGCTGCTACCAGCAATCACGCGCACGGTTGCGCCGTCTGGCGTGGTCAGTTCCGGGATGGCTGCGCTCTGGATGTCTTTGTACCAGGGCGCGCTCATCTTGTCTTTGGCCGCCAGATTCAACCAAAGCTGAAAGCCTTCCATCCGCCCTTCTTCCTGCTCGGGCAATTCGGAATGAATCACGCCGCGCCCGGCAGTCATCCATTGCACGCCGCCGTTTTGCAGCAAGCCGGAGTTACCCGCGCTGTCGTGGTGGCGCATACGCCCGGTGAGCATATAGGTGATGGTTTCAAAACCACGGTGCGGGTGATCCGGGAAGCCGCCGATATAATCCTGCGGATCATCCGCGCCAAAGGCATCGAGCATCAAATACGGGTCCAGGCGCTGTTGCAAACCTTGCGTCAGCACGCGGGTGAGCTTTACGCCGTCGCCATCGGTGGTGGCCTGGCCGACAATCAATTGCTCCACCGTGCGCGCTTGGGTGACAGGTTCTGGTTTGAAAACAGCTTGTACATGATCTTCCATGATGTTTCTCCTTGTGGTGCATTCGGTTTAATGCGTCAGTTTTATGCGTCAGTTTTATGCTGTGATTAATTCTTCAATTTGCCCGGTCGCGGCGGCAAACGCTGCCTTTTCCGCATCCGGCCCCATCGCAATGCCTTCGGCGAAGATAAATTCGACATCACTAATGCCCAAAAACCCGAGGAAAGTGCGCAGATACGGCACCATGGTATCGCTGGGCATATTGCGATGGACGCCGCCACGAGTCAGCACCACATAGGCTTTCTTCCCTTTCAACAAACCTTCCGGCCCATTCGCAGTGTAGCGGAAAGTGACTTGTGCGCGGGAAACCGCATCAATCCAGTTTTTAAGCTGCACCGGGACAGAAAAATTATACATGGGCGCGGCCAGTACCAGGGTGTCGGTGGCTTGTAGTTCGGCAATGAGCGCATCATCCAGCGCCACCCGCGCGGCTTGTT
Organism: Burkholderiaceae bacterium; assembly: GCA_046597185.1. GTDB lineage: Bacteria > Pseudomonadota > Gammaproteobacteria > Burkholderiales > Burkholderiaceae_D > CAMBDR01. Next base: position 6,736 of record JBKJLF010000806.1, read on the forward strand.
CGGCGTTGCGCTTATCGGCTGGGGTAAAGATCGCCTGAAGCGCCACTTCATCCAGCATCGGGTGCGGCGTGCGGCCCAGGTCGCGCAGGGTGAGTTTGGCGGCAGGGTTGGCGGCTAACAGACGCTTAACCAGTTCACCCGCCAAACGGCTGGAATGGGAGGCATCGGCACGGACACTTGAGTTAATTTGCAGGATTTTCATGATGATTTCTTTCGTGTGAGGTTGGTATGGGTATACTTTAATCGTTCCATGGATAAAGCGGAAGCCCATAAAATGGATATAATTGTTCCACTGATGGCACAATCAATCGCAGAATCAATTGAACAAGCAAGGAATAGACATGAATCTGGAAGCAAACGACCTGTTACTGTTCGCCCGCGTGGTGGACGAAGGCAGTTTTAGCCGCGCCGCCAAACGCCTGGGTTTGCCCAAATCGACGCTCTCAAGGCGCATTACGGCGTTGGAAACGCAATTGGGCGAGCGCCTGATCCTGCGCACCACGCGCAAGCTGAGCGTGACGGATTTTGGTCAGGCGGTATTGCAGCATGCGCAGCAGGTAACGAGCGAAGTGGAAGCCACCATGGCCTTGGCGCAGCATCGGCAAATTGAACCCAGCGGGCGCTTGCGGGTATCCATGCCCAGTGATTTGGTGAACCATGTATTGGCCAACTTGCTGGCCAAATTTATTGCACAATACCCGGCCATTGCGCTGGAGCTGGATTTATCGGCGCGGCGGGTGGATTTGATTGGTGAGAATTTTGATGTGGCGATTCGGATGGGTGATTTGCCGGACGACGCCACCTTAGCGGCGCGCAAGCTGGCGGTGTTTTCGGTGGGTTTGTATGCATCGCCCGAGTATTTGCAGCAACACGGCCAGCCGTATGAGCCGGAAGCGCTGATGGAGCACAACAGCTTGCGCATACTCACGCGCAGTGGCGAGCCAGCGCTGTGGCGCTTGACGCGCGGCGCGCAGAGCTGGCAAGGCTCGCCGCCTGCGCGCGCGAGTGCCAATTCGCCGGAAACGCTGATCCATTTGGCGCGGCAGGGGTTGGGGATTACCATGCTTAGCGACCATTTTGCTTACAAATTGGTGCAGGCTGGGGAGTTGGTGCAGGTGTTGGGCGATTGGCAGATTGCGCCAGTGAATGCGTGGGCGGTGTTTCCGGGGAGACGTTTGATGCCTGCCAGGACGCGGGTGTTTTTGGATGCGTTGCAGGCGGAGTTTTCTGGGCCGGGGTGTGCGAGGGTTGAGGCGGAGATTGGTAAAAAGCGAGGCAGTACGCAGTGGTAGTGGATCGACCAAGGGCTACGCATTCCCAGCGGGCTTTCTTTGCTGTACGATGGGCAACCTCCCGGACATTGCACGCTAACCGTTACAAGAACCATGACAGTCGGTGCTTTTCTATTGCTGGTTGGATCGGTGCCGTTTAGCCCTTGCCAATTGGATTTATACGGACCATTGGCTTAATTTTTGGAGAAGTCTATGAATGTGAAAACCGTTGAGATGAGCAATAAAGAATTAACCTATGCGCTAATTGCATTGCAAAAATATGAAAAGGAACTTTTGGAGATGGAAGCTGAACCGATCGAAGATGCCGGGAATGACTTGATTTTTATCCAAGGACTGATTGAGCGTTTCAAAGAAGCGAAATCCCGGTCAGCTTAGCTGAATAATTGGCAATTTCCATGAGCTAAGCATCAGGTCGGATTATGATCACGTAACGAGTCACAACCAAAACCGTGTGTTGGGCGCTCACCAGCTTAATTTATGGGGTGTTTTTTGTGTTTGTATGGCCCGGCTTAGAAATGGAGAATTGAATGCCAACAATTACATTTGTTAAAAAAGAGATCACTTATTTACTTGTCGCTTTGAACCAGCATCAAAGTAAATTACGGGAAGAAATAGGCGATGAAATGGGTGACGAGTATGATGAGCTATTGATGGCCCAGCACTTATCAAACGCACCAAGGAAGCCGAAGATGGCGTAGATGGCAAGAGCAATTAGCTTCATGTAGCATGTGCTGCCGCCGCGCTTGAAGCGCACCCGGCATTGCGGGGTGGCGGCCAATTGCAATAAACAACAGAAACTGGCCTTTTGCCGGGTTGGGCAACCAATTCGCCCCAAGCCACATGTTGAACAAATACCACAAATCGCGCCTTGCGCCGCCGCCTTAACAATTGTGTTGCGAAATATTGATATTTGCAGGCGCTTGTTCCATCGACTGTTATACAATCCGCTGTGTGCCGCCGCTTACCGTCGGTTAAGTTCAACCCGTTTATCTTCCGCGACTGCTGCGCGGTTCGCTTTTGCGTTTGTGGGGCGGCAGATAAACACTATTTGTTAGCCACAACATGAATCGTCGCGACCTTTTAGTTCTCGTATCCCTGTCAACAGTTATCCCGTACGCAAGAGCAGGCGCATGGGGGTCGGGTAGTTTCGACAATGACGATGCACTTGATTGGGCAGGCCAGTGCGTAGTATCCACGGCGCAGCAGGGTGCCGGCTGCCTCCAATGTTGGCCATCATGAACGACATCACTTTAACCCATCTTTAACACACAAAAAAACTTTTCTCTTAATAATCAAGTAGTTGCACTTGATTTAAAATCGGAGTGGTAAATATTCGGTGAACCCAGGTCACCCGTGTTGCTTATTGTTGTCTGTTAAGTCCAATCTGTGCGCATGATCCACCGCCCATAGGGCATCATAACTGGCAATGTCTGGATACCAGA
>JBKJLF010000721.1:0-9299 GCA_046597185.1 Burkholderiaceae bacterium
ACTGGCGCACGCGGCGGCGTTTGTTACCGGGCGTGCCTTCCTGCCCGTGGTGGTGGGGGCACAAACCGAAGCGGCGGATTTGCACTGGAAGTTTGACGCCATTGCACGGCTGGCCGATGCGCATATGGCGGCCAATATCGTCACCGTGCAAGCTGGCGCACCCGGTGGTGCTGGCTGCCCGGAGCTGCATGTAAGCCGCTACCTGCAACCCGGCCCCCTTTGGTGGGCCTTAAATTGGGCAAGCGCGCACCAGCAACAGCAACAATGCCGCCACGGCGGCGCGCATACGCCGCATGCGCCCAACGGCTGGACGCCGCAAAAAGGGCTGGTGCTGTTGATTGATGAAATCGACAAAGCCGAGCCGGATTTGCCCAATGGTTTGCTGGAAGCGCTGGCCAATGGCGCGTTTGAAGTGCCGCTGCTGGGCATTACCGTGGAACAGGCGGCAGACTGCCCGCCACCCTTGATTATTATTACCACCAACGACGAGCGCGAACTGCCCGCCGCGTTTTTGCGCCGCTGTTTGGTAATGACTTTGGCCTTGCCCGAAGATGGTGCGCTCGAACCATGGTTGGTTAAGCGTGGGCGCATGCATTTTAAAACCTTGGCCGACGATGCCTTACAAAAGGCCGCTGACTTGTTGGTAGTAGATCGTAAAGCCGCACGCGCCCAGCGCTGCTACACGCCGGGGCTGGCCGAATATTTGGACCTGCTGCGGGCGCTCGATCAACTGGGGCCGGAGGCCTTGAAAGTCTTGCCCAAGTTGAAGCAGTTTTATTTTGCCAAACAACCCGCCGTAGCGGGTTTGATGGAAGAGTAAGGCCGTGGCGCGCAAGCCAAAGCCGGGCCGGGCAGTGCCCAAGCCTGCGGCACTGGCCAAAATGGGCGGCCTGGCAGGTGCGGCCCCGCGTGCAGCGCTGGGGCGGGCCGATTTGTTACGCCTGCTGGTAGCGTGGGGCGACGGCGCAGAACAGGCGGCGGCGGGTTTGACCGGGTTTCACTATCAGGCAGCGCAAGCGCCTGAGCCAAAGCAAGCCAGCGCGGGCGCGCAAGCCAGCCCGGCCCCTGCCGTGCCGCCTGCGCCAGCCAGCGCCACCCGGCACCGTAGCGAACAATATAGCGTCACCTTACGCCAGGCCGCCGATGCTGCGCTGCCCAGCGATTTTGCGCAGCGCCTGGCAGATATTGGCAATGCCCGCCCCGTGCCCGACCAGCCTGAGGCGGTTGCGCCACCACCCTTGATTGCCCTCGCCAGCGAGCGGCGTTTGGTGGTGCTGGCGGAAAAGCATTTGCGCAGCCTGCATAGCACCAGCCAATGGAATGTGGCCAAGCTGGTGCAGCAAGTGGCGTTTGGTTTGCCGCCCAACAAGCGGCGCGCGCAGCAACAGCGCTTGCGTTGGCGCGGCAATGCCATGGTGATTTTCATGCGCCGTGAAAGCGAACCCTTGCATGCAGATTACCGCGCCCTGGCGCACATTGTGCAGCGCCGCTCGGGCGGGCAGGTGCCGATTTATTTGCATTACCAGGGCGAGGGGTGGGCGCGCTATCAACAAAAAGCGCAACATCAGCCACAAACGCAGCCACAAACGCAGCCACCGGCGCAGTCACTGGCACCGCAATCGGGCCGGGCGCTGCCGCGTATTTGGCGCGACCTGGCGCAAGCGCCGTATTTGGCGGGGTTGGGTGGCTTGGCGGTGGGGTGGCCGCAATGTGCATCCACCCAATGGGCACCGGTTGCCATGCTGGCCGCGTGGTTGCCGCAGGCCGCCGTGGCTGAGAGTGTGGCGGCGCGTTTGCCGCTGGCCTGTTGGGATGTAGGCCAACCTTTGCACCTGCGGCGGCAAGCGCCCGGCCAGATTGTGCAAGCCAACCCGGCGCAAGTGGCGCGCTTGCTGGCCGTGTTGACGCTGGCGGTGGTGGCCGATGTGCGGCTGCTGCGCGCGCTGCGCTGCTTGCTGGGTTTGCCCGTTTGCACCGAGGTGCAGGTGTGGAACCATGCGGATGTGGCTTGCAATGGCGTGGTAGTGTCGCTGCGTGCGGCGCGGCGGGATAAATATCGTGAAATCTTGCAAAATGAAGTAACGCTGGCGCTGTGCCAGCAGGCGGTGGCCTTGATTGCCGGGCACCATGGCTTGTTATCGTTTGAGATTTTGCTGGAAGAATCGCTCCGCGCCGCGCACGATGTGCAGGGCTGTGCGGTGCTGGATCATGCGGCATGGTTTGCCAGCATGGCGCACCAAATGCAGCAAGCGCAGGCGCAGGGAGAAGCGAGTTTTGAACTGGCCGAGCGCATGGCTTACCTTGCGCGCCAAGGGCACCGCACCAGTGCGGCGCTATGGCTAGACAAAGGCGGATTTGCGCAAGCGTGGGCCTGGGCTAACCGGGCAGCGTTGGAAAGCGGCAAGGACTTGCCAGCCAATTTGCCTTTGCGTATGGTGCCTGTCTTGCGCAGACTGATAGGCGGGGAAGCTGCCAGCCTGCCCGAGCAAAGTTTGCGCTTGCGCCAGGTGGGTGGCAGCTTGTTGTTTGAACAGGGCGATGTGTCGCAATTGCAGGCGCGCAACGCTGCCGACGTGTTGGCGCAGTGGGTGGGCAGTGGCTTGGTGCAGTGGCGTAGCGGGGCGGCAGGGGCGTGGCAGCCTGCGGCCATGGCGCCAATTGAATTGGCGCGCCATAATCGGCTGGAAATAACGGATGGGCAAACCACGTGCATTGTGCAGCATCAGGTGCGGCCCGCGTGGGCGCTGGAATGGGGGCGCGACCGAACGGGGGTGTATGCGCTCATGCCTAACCCGTGGGGCGAACCTGTGCGGGTGGCTTACCCGCGTGAGACGGGTACTGACATATACCAGCGCATGCCTGTGCCAGCGGTTGAAAGCACTGTAAACTTTAGCATCAGCGCTTTGGCGATTGAGCTGGATGAAATCGGCCCACTCGCCACCCTTACCGTAGCAAGCGCAAACGGTGAGCATACGCAAACCTTGCGCTACATTGCGCCGGGGCGGTTTTTAATGGGTTCGCCGGAGGCGGAAACAGCAGGACTGGAAAATCAAAGTTGGTATGAAGATGAACGCCCCCAGCACTACGTTACCATTAGCGAAGGCTTTTGGTTGGCCGACACCGCCTGCACCCAAGGCTTTTGGCAAGCAATTATGGGTGAAAACCCCAGCCATTTTACTGATAAAAACCAAGGCGGGCCAAACCACCCGGTGGAACAAGTCAGTTGGAATATGATTCAGCCCTTTTTGCAAAAGCTGTCAGCCTTGTTGCCGGGTTGCCTTGCTACCCTGCCAAACGAGGCAGAATGGGAATACGCTTGCCGTGCAGGTACGACATCGCCATTTAGTTTTGGCGGCAAGATTGGCCCGGAGCAAGCTAATTGTGGCGACTACGCTTATGCTGGCGGCGAGGGTGAAATGCGTGGCCATACAGTCGCAGTAAAAAATTTACCTGCCAATGATTGGGGTTTGTATCAAATGCATGGTAATGTGTGGGAATGGTGCGCAGATCAACCACGTACTTATGATGGTGATGCGGTAGTTGACCCCGGCTTGCATGATGCATTGGCAGCAGTGCCTAATAAAAAGGCCGCGCGCGTGTTGCGCGGTGGCGGGTGGAGCCGCGACGCGCGGAGCGCGCGTTCTGCCTACCGCTACCGCCTCCAGCCTGGCAGGCGGCTCGACCTTACTGGCTTTCGCCTTGCTTTGAGGTCCAAGAGCCAGGCCAGCGGGGTTTAAAGCTGCGGGACGCAGCTTTACGGGGTTATGTCGCAGGATGCGACATGCCCTTACCCCCGGAGGGCAAAATTTTTTTACCTAAACTAATGCCTTATAGCAACAAGGAGCCTGGCCAATGAGCAGCACACTCTATTTCTTCACCATCCCGGCCTTATCCCCCGCACTGGAACAAACCGCCTTAAGCCAGTTTCTGGCCTCGCACCGCGTGGCCAGCATAGAAAAACAATGGGTAGCCGCAGGCACGGATTCCGCCTGGGCAATTTGCGTTACCGTAGCGCTGGGCCAGGAAGCCTTGCCAGATACGCTAAAAATGCCCTCGGCCAAAACCATCCGCACCGCGCAAGTGGATTACCGCGCCCTCCTAAACCCGGACGACTTTGCCCTCTTTGCCCTGCTGCGTAATCTGCGTAAAGACCTGGCCGCGCAAGAAGGCGTACCCGTCTACGCCTTGTTCACCAACGAACATCTGGCCACCATGGCTATCGAGCGCCCGAATAATATCGAAGCCTTGCGCAGCATGGAAGGCGTGGGCGATGTGCGCATCAGCAAGTACGGCGCAGCCTTTCTCGCCCTCCTGCGCAGCCAAGCCAGTGGGCCGCGTGCCGTATGAAACGGCTGGCGATCAGCCTGGATACCATCGCCGGGCGCAACAACCTGCTGCTGGCGGTACACAAGGCCGCACGCGGCAAACGCCAGTACCCGGAAATTGCCCACTTTTTGGCCAACCTGGAAGCGCAATTGGCGCAACTGGCGGCCAACATTCAAAACGGTAGCGCGCCCACGGGCCAATACCGCAGCTTCACCATCCACGACCCCAAACGTCGCCAAATCCACGCAGCCTGCTTTGCCGACCGGGTATTGCACCACGCCATTCTCAATCTGGCTGAACCACGTTTTGAAACCATGCTGGTCGATACCAGTTACGCCTGCCGCCCCGGCAAAGGCGTGCATGCCGCAGTGGCGCAGGTACAGCGCAATTTATGCCGTTTCCCTTGGGTGGTGCAAGTGGATGTGGCAAGTTACTTCCCCCATATTTGCCACGCCACCCTCAAGGATTTATTGGCCACGCGTTTCAAGGGCGCAGCGTTTTTAGCCTTGTTGAGGCGCATTATTGATATGGGTAGTGCAAGCTACGGTTCGCCAACAGGTTTGCCAATCGGCGCGCTTACTTCGCAGCATTTTGCCAATGCCTATTTGGACGTGGCCGATCGCTGGCTGCTGGCACAGCCCGGCGTGGGTGCGCATGTGCGCTACATGGACGATATTGCATGGTGGTGCCACAGCCGCGCCGCCGCCGAGCAAAGTTTGGCCGAGTTCGCCCAATTTTTATATCAAACGCGTGGTTTACGCCTGAAACCGCAAGCGCAGGTGTTTGCCAGCAATGGCGGCATGGCGTATTGTGGTTTTCGGGTGCAGCAAGGGGTGATTTTGCCAAGCCGCCGCAAGCTGGGGCGCTACCGCCAGCATATGGGCTTGATCGAGCAAGCAATTTTGGCTGGCCAATGCAGCGAAGTGCAAATCCAGCGCGCCTCAGACAACGCCCACAGCCCACTGGCGCATTGTCATAGCATTGGATTCAGAAAAAATTATTGGGCCAAGCAAAAAAGCGGGTATGATGACGCGGTTGGCCCCAACAATGACCTATTTTGAAAGGGTTAATCTGTGAACAGTGTCCTAACGCAAAGCTGTGTCAGCAATGCCAGGCAAAAAAGTTGTGCAAGCAGCGGATGCTGCAAAAGCCGCGCGCGTGTTGCGCGGTGGCGGGTGGAACAACAACGCGCAGAACGCGCGTTCTGCCTACCGCAACCACAACCAGCCAGACAGGCAGAACGACAATACTGGCTTTCGCCTTGCTTTGAGCTCAAACTGGCCATGGTGGATGCCCGCCAGTTGGACCAGACGCCGTTTTCAGGGGCGCGCACGCAGGCTCTCGGGTATGTACGTGTGTGCCCGCACTCAAAGGCACCCGGTGTGTGGGTAGGCGCGCAGCAGCGCACCGAAAGCTCACCGGGCTGCCGCCTTCCAAACGTCCTGTTTGAGGGGAATTGATATCATGCCGTTGGAAAAATCACATTTGGAAACCGACACCACCATGCCGCGCCCCTTCCCACCGCCATGGGCTTGCGCCTGGGGGGATGACCGTTATGGTTTGTGGGCGGATTTTGAAGTGCTGGATGGCGAACAAGCGCTGGTGCAGCGCATGCGCTGGGTGGAGCCGGGGCGGTTTATGATGGGCGCAAATGAAGACGAAGCCGATAGCTTTGAAAGCGAGCACCCGCAACACCTGGTCACCATCAGCAGCGGCTTTTGGCTGGCAGACACTGCCTGCACCCAAGCGGTTTGGCAAGCGGTAATGGGTGAAAACCCAAGCCGTTTCAATGCAGAAAACAAAGGTGTCCCGGCGCACCCGGTGGAATGCGTCAGTTGGGATATGATTCAGCCATTTTTGCAAAAGCTGGAAATGTTGCTGCCTGGCTATCGTGCTACTTTGCCAACCGAGGCAGAGTGGGAATATGCTTGCCGTGCAGGCACCACCACGCCATTTAGCTTTGGCGAGACAATTTTTACAAACCAAGTTAATTATGATGGCAATTATCCCTATGGCGATGGTAAAAAGGGCGACTATCGAAAACACACCGTGGCAGTAAAGGCATTGCCTGCAAATGGTTGGGGGCTGGTTCAAATGCATGGCAATGTGTGGGAATGGTGCGCGGATGATCTGCGAACCTATGAAAAAGAGGCTGTAACCGATCCTGGTTTGCATGGTGCGCTGGCACCAGTGGCTGATAAAGCCGCGCGCGTGTTGCGCGGTGGCGGGTGGGGCAGCAGCGCGCGGAGCGCGCGTTCTGCCTGCCGCGGCCGCGGCCAGCCAGGCGGGCAGGACGGCGTTGCTGGCTTTCGCCTTGCTTTGAGGTCCAAGCGCCAGCCCAGCGGGGTGTAAAGCTGCGGGACGCAGCTTTACAGGTTTGTGTCGCAGGATGCGACATGCCTTTACCCCCGGAGGGCAAATTTTTTTGCCTGAATAGTACCGATGTCGGGACACCCACGTTTTTGATTTGCCCAACTTATTTGGCTACCAGCGAAACTACAGGCAATTCGCAATTTGAGAAACGAAATTGGGGGGTAAAATACCGCTCAGATAGTTTGCGCAAGTTATGCAAAAACACTTTCCCGAATAAATGAAAACATTCCATTGATGGAATATATGACTGAAGTTAAACTGCACAATGAACTGGATTGTTGAATACACCGATCAATGACGAATAAATTCTCACAATTACGCGCACGCATGTCACCCGAGGCGCAGGCGCGATCCGAGGCCAAGGCCAAGGTGATGCTGGAAGAAATGCCGCTCAACGAGTTGCGCCAAGCGCGCGGCTTGTCGCAAAAGATGCTGGCTGATTTGCTGCACGTTCAGCAACCAGCCATTGCCAAGATGGAAAAACGGACGGATATGTATCTCTCCAGTTTGCGCAGCCATATCGAAGCCATGGGCGGTCAGTTGGAGGTGGTGGCGCGATTTCCTGATGGCGCGGTCAAGATCATCAAGTTTGCTGATATCGAAGCGGACGCCACGGTTTGATGGCGTTGATGTCGGGCCACCCACGTTTTTGATTTGCCCAGCTTATTTGGCTGTCCCGTGTTTTTTGCAAAAGTGATTGCATTGTACGGCGATGTTACGTAAAATTTTCTCAATCAAACAATCTTTTGCCCGTTATTTCGCCAGCCAGGGATTGACCATGCTTACCATAGAATCACCACCACCTGCCAGTAAAACATCGAAACATCGCGCTTGGAAGCGCGTGTCACCGAAGAGCAAAAAGCGTAATGGGGCGGCTGGCTTTGGCCGGCAAGCTTAAAGGGCAAGGCCAGGGAGAATTTTTGTTGATGGATGCCTTGCAGCGCAGCGCGCGTAGCGAGATTGCCGCCATGGCCTTTGTGGGCAATGCCAAAGACGACGTTACGCAAGCGTTTTATCAGCATTTTGATTTTGTGCCATTGCAACAGCAACCGCGCAGGCTGTTTTTGCCGATGAGTACGATTAAAGCGCTGTTTGTGGATTAATTACAGGAGATCCAATGCCCCCTTCACGTTTTATCCAACTAACCCTGATATGTCTGCTTGGCATGCTGCCCACTCTCGCAGTGCGGGCGCAAGCACTGAACATTTATACCGAAGTCGCCCCACCCAATCAGGTGAAATTGCCAAACGGCGAAATGGGCGGGCCGACTGTGGACGTGGTGCGCGAGATTCAGCGTCGAATCCAAAACAAAGACCCGATTCAGCTTGTGCCGTGGGCGCGTGGTTATGATCAGTTGACGCGCGTGCCCAATACCCTCCTGTTTGTGGTGGCGCGCACACCGGAGCGCAATGCCTTGTTTCACTGGGTTGGCCCGATTTCAGAAACCGTCTTCCGGCTTTACGTCAGGGCCGATTCCAAGCTTGTCTTGAATAGCCTGGATGATGCCAAAAATCTAAACGCCATCGGCGTCTACCGCAATGACGCACGCGACCAAGTGCTGACCAATGCCGGGCTGACCAATCTGGAACGAACCAAGGATAATGTCAGCAACGTAAAAAAACTCATGTTGAATCGGATCGATGCATTTGCCGCATCAAGCTTAACTATCGATGAACTCGTGGCCGCTGCCGATGTGCCAAGGGAACAGGTGCGCGATGCCTTGTCGTTTCTCACGGTGCAAACCTGGCTGGCTTTTTCGATGGGCACCCCTGAGAGCAGCGTTGCGGCTTGGTCCGATGCGCTGGCTGCCATGAAAAAAGACAAAACCTTTGAGCAAATCATGAAGGCGGGCAATCCGAAATGGGTAGCGCCAAAAACGCCGATAACGAAATTTTGATGGTGGGTGTAAATTACGTCCCGCCTTTTTTACTACGGTTTTTGCTCCCGGTTTTTACACCAAGCCCAGCAGTAACTTCTTCACAGGCGCAGGCAAAGCCGCCTGCGCCACGTCGGATAAATTCAGCCACTGGCATTCAATTTGTCCGGCCAGCGTTTGCCGCTGGCTCATGTGTACCAAATACGGTTGAATCGCCAGCTTAAAATGGGTAAAACCATGGCTGATCGGCTCCAGGGCGCTCACCGAAGCAACGCTGCCAAAGGGCAGCAATACCCGTTCCACCTGTTCCTGCGCAAAGTTGGCCGCTTCGCTTTGCTGCCCATTGAGTTCCGGCAGCGATAATAAACCAGCCCAAATCCCCAGTGCGGGCCGTTGCAGCAGTAGCACTTGCCCCTGATGCAGCGCCACCAGCATGCTGCAAAATTTCTGCGGTACGGCTTTTTTGGGTTTGCGCACAGGTAGCGCGGCTACCTGATCTTGCGCCAGCGCCACGCAGCGCGCCTGCAAGGGGCAGCGCGCGCACGCGGGTTTGCTGCGGGTGCAAATGGTGGCACCCAAATCCATTAAACCCTGGGTGTAACTTTGAATGCCTTCATCACGCGGCAATAAAGCTTGCGCATGTCGCCAAAGGCGCTCTTCCACCGATTTTAAACCGGGAAACTCGGTCACGCCAAAGACCCGCGTAAACACCCGCTTGACGTTG
>JBKJLF010000773.1:0-15491 GCA_046597185.1 Burkholderiaceae bacterium
TGCAGACGCGCTTAAATCTCTCATTTGAACAGGCGCAAAATCGCCTCGCGAATAAGGGTAATGGCGGCGATCAACATGAGTGAAATGCCACATGCGGTACTCAATTTTCATGGAAGACAGCTAACCCAGCACCAACCAAGACTTACCCTCCCGATATGCATCGTATATACTGTATTTATAGAAAATCTCTTTAAATGCATTGTATGGGATGCGTTATGCACGTTGATGATATCGGTCAACTTATTTGCCAAACCCGGAAAAGCAAAAAGATCACCCAAGCGGCGCTGGGTGCGCAGCTTGGCATGAGCCGAGCCACGATTTCTGGTAATGAAAACGGCACCGTTGCGGAAATTGGCATCCGCAAGGTGATGGCGATCTGCACCGTATTGGGTTTGGCGCTCGTGGCACCGCCGCGCCGCGCCCGCCCTTGCAGCAATTGCGTGCCGAGCAAGAGATAGAAAAATTGAAGGGCAAAAAAATGGCGGTTGTGTGACCAAAAATGCGGAAGCGGTATTGCTGCAACTTGCCAGCAAGTACATTTGGTGGAAAACCCCAGAAGAGGCCGTTGCCATGCCTCTTCGCGTCATGGCGCAGGTGATGAATATCGGCGACTATGACGACGTTCAGTTACTCGCCAATCAACTAGCTGATGATGCATTGAGCAATGTGATTGCGCACGCCGAGGCAGGGCAATTCAATGATCGCTCTTGGACGTATTGGCATTATCGCTTGGGCTTGGCGGCGCTGGAGCAGGTGCCGCCTTTACCGGTTCGGCGGTTTGCATGAGCGCGGTATTGTTGCCGCGTCGGGATGGTTATGCTAGTTTGGTTGCTGATGCGATTAAGATGGTAAAGGTGCGCATGACATGTGGAAAACACTAACCGCCGTTTTGCTGTGCGCTTTTTTGCATGGTGCGCTGGCGAAAGATACGCCCGCTTCTTTTTCGGCTAGCCAAGTTGGGACAAGTGGCCTGACAAAGCAACAGGCCAAACAGGTTTTGATCATCGTTTTAAAACATCTGCACTTTAAGCTTGAACAGGAAGGGATGTTCATTGATGGCGATATCAGCGGCAAGGCCGGCAAGCCCATGCGGCCCGGTTACTTTGATTTTGCGCTGACTTACGATACGCCCAGCGCGACGGCTACCGATGTTTTGGGGGCGTATTCGGTTGATATTTTGACTGGCGATGTAATCGAAAATACGCGGTGCAAGCGGTATCAATTCCCTGCCTTATCGCGGTTGCAAAAAGCCATTTCGGCCCGAACTGGGGTGCGGTTGCCGCCAATAAAGCTTGCGTTGGGACAGGTTGGTTGTTGATGTTTGGCGATGAGCGCAAGTAACAAAAGCGGGAAATAGCCCACCATCACGGATAGGAATTTCACCAGCTTATTCGAAAAAATCGGCATGTGTGCCTGCACGCACGAAGACTACTAGGCTATTTTTGCCATTCTCGGCGAGCTTGTAGGCAAGCAGGAAGTCACCGCCGACGTGGCACGTTTACTTGCCGCTGTTTTTTCGAGGTCATCGAATAGTTCCGTAGCGGTATTAAACCGCGCCTGGTGCGTGCGACCAATTTTACCGCATTAATATGGCAATGTGCGGCAAAACTGCTATCATACCAGCAAGTTAGGCAAATCCCCTCCCCAGACAATTTCAAGGGCGAGGGATCTTATACGGCCAAGATGATGTAATCCCCACGGATATGGCCGCAGAAATCGCTACCCTAGCATTCAAGCACATCAAATAACAGCAAATCAAACAAAGCATGATGCAAAATCTGCACACAGGAAGGATACGTATACTATGAGGCATATCGCACTCACCCAGCATGAAACAACCTTACTGCAAGAGGTGCGCCAGCTAATCGCGTCCGCACAAACGCGTGTTGCACAGACGGTGAATGCTGAATTGACTTCCTTGTATTGGCAGATCGGGCAGCGGATACATACAGAGATTTTGGCAGGGCAACGGGCACAGTATGGGCAAGAATTGATGCAGGGTTTGGCGCAACATTTAACGCAAGAATATGGTCGCTCGTTTGCAGAGAAAAACTTGCGTCGTATGCTACAATTTGCCCAAACCTTTCCCGATGAGGCAATTGTGGCCGCACTGCGGCGACAATTGGGCTGGACCCATTTCAAGCTCTTGATTCCTTTAAAAGACCCACTTCAACGTGATTACTATGCCCAAATGTGCAGTATCGAACGCTGGAGTACGCGCACGCTCGATAAGCAAATACAATCTATGTTGTTTGAACGCATGGCTTTGTCACGGCAGCCAGACGAGTTGATACGCCTAGAGCTAGATGCTTTACGCAATGAAGAGCGGTTGAGCGCGCCCATGATTTTAAAAGACCCCTACATTCTTGACTTCCTTGGTTTGCAAGATCGCTATCTGGAGAAAAACCTCGAAGATGCTATTTTGCGTGAGATGGAATTATTCTTACTAGAACTGGGTGCCGGGTTTAGTTTTGTGGCGCGTCAAAAGCGCTTACAAATCGATCAGGATGATTTTTATATAGATTTATTGTTTTATAACCGAAAGCTCAAACGGCTGATTGCCATTGAGTTGAAAATAGGCGACTTTAAGGCAGAATACAAAGGGCAAATGGAGCTCTATCTGCGCTATCTTGCGAAACATGAGCAGGAACCGGGGGAAAATTCACCGCTTGGGATTATTCTTTGTACAGGGAAAAAGCAGGAGCAAATTGAATTACTCGAACTGGATAAAAGTGGCATTCATGTTGCGCAATATTTGACCGAATTGCCGCCACGGGAAGTATTGCAGACGCGCTTAAATCTCTCATTTGAACAGGCGCAAAATCGCCTCGCGAATAAGGGTAATGGCGGTGATCAACATGAGTGAAATGCCACATGCGGTACTCAATTTTCATGGAAGACAGCTAACCCAAAGCCAACCAAGACTTAATCTACAGATATGCATCGTATATACTGCGTTTATAGAAATTCGCTTTAAATACATTGTATAGGATGCGTTATGCAGGTTGATGAACTCGGCTAACTTGCCAGTAACGCGTGACAGTTACCCGTCCGTGTATCAACTGCCCCCAGTGTTTGACATGAATTTGCCTGAAGGCGTGCGCCAAGCGAGCATTGAATTGGGACGCCACCGCCAAGACCATGCTGAATTTGCCGCAATTGGGGCCTTGATGCAGGCCGCTTGGAAACAGGGGGTGGAATTATTGGTGCTGCGAACATGAACTAAAATTTAAATTTTCCGCCCAACGCAGTTTTGTTTGATATGGAAAACTATTGTCCGAAATCCACCTGACTAGGCTACACTAGCTACACCCTTAGCCCATGTTCCCCATCATGAATCTGCGCGACTTACAACTCCCGCCCCCGGTGTCTTGGGCTGATTTTGAAAACCTGTGCCTCGCGTTGTTTCGCGCCGAGTGGCAAGATTCGTCTGCCGACCTAGTTGGGCGGCGTGGGCAAGGCCAGCACGGGGTGGATGTGTTTGGTAAAAAACCCGATGGCCGCTTGGCTGGCGTGCAGTGCAAATGCAAGGACAATCTGCTTGGCAGTCAATTGACTTTTAAAGAAATTACGGGTGAGCTACACAAGGCAGATCAATTTCAACCACAGCTTTCCACTTGGATCATTGCCACCACCACGGCGCGCCATGCCCCATTGCAAGAGCAGGTGCGGCTTCTCAATGCAGAACGTACCGCTCAGGGCAAGTTTGCCTGCACGCTGGTTTTTTGGGATGGATTGAAAGAACTACTGGAACGGCATCAGCAGGTGGCGCGAGAATTTTACTCATTTCTGTTTGAACCAGACCAAAACAAACCGTTGCATCTACCCGCTACCAAACTAACCGCCCATTTTTCCGATCCACTGAATCACCTTGGGCGGCTGCGTGCGTTTTTGCAGGTGCCAAACCAGCAGGCCATCGTCTTGAGTGCTGCTGTGCAAGGCATGGGCGGGGTGGGCAAGACACAATTGGCATTGCAATACAGCACATTGTACCGCCAAGATTATGCCGGGGTTTGGTGGTTTGCTGCCGAACATGAAAGCACCTTGCTGCAAGACGGCATGATGTTTTGTGCGCAGCGCGGCATAGTATTGCCTGAGCCGCAATTGGCCCCCCATGCGATACGCGACTGGTTGGTTGACCAGCCGCGCTGGTTGCTGGTGTTTGACAATGCGGAAGACGAGTCGATGCTGCAAAACTGGCTGCCGCAGGTCGGGCGGCACCATGTGTTGGTCACCTCGCGCCAGCCAGATTGGCAAGCGCAGCAAAGCTTAAAGCTCGATGTGTGGGATGAGAACCAAGCATTGCCGTTTTTGCTGCAACGGCTACCGGGCCAAGATGAGGCTGATTTGTGTGCGCTGTGCCGCGCGCTGGATGGTTTGCCGCTCGCGCTGGAGCAGGCGTGCGCCTACGTGCGCAGGCATCGTGTGCGAGTGGCGGATTATGTTAGTTGGGTGCAGGACTTGACGCAAGCGCCGCTGCTGCTCGCGCGCACCGATGCGGCGCAATGCCCGCGCTCGGTACTGGCTTGTTTATCATTGGCGTTTGATAAGCTGAGTAAGCCTGCGCGGGCGTTGCTGGGCGTGTGCGGGTGGTTGGCGGCGGCACCGATACCGGAATTTTTGTTTACGGAAAATCCAAAAAATTTGGATGATCATTTGCCAACAGCGCTGCAAAACTTATCTGCGCGGCATTGGCGCGAGATTGTGGCTGAATTGGAGGGGCATGGGCTATGCGAACGTAAGCGGATTATGCTGCAAGACCATGTTGGCAATGGCGATGAAGAGGTTGATGCACTGCAATTTCATCGATTGACGCAGGCGGCAGTGCGTGCCACGGGGCATGATTACCTAGATGCAGCAGTGTGGTTGTTGCGGGCGGCTTTCCCATTTGATACCAGTTTTCCCGCGAATTGGCCGCACTGTTACATGCTACAAAGCCATTTACAAATTATGTATGACTGGCGGGTGGTGATATGTTCTCAGCAAAATTTGGGATGGTTGTTGGGGCAATTGGCATCGTATTTGGAAGAGGGCGCGCTGTACCCAGTAGCTTTGCATTGGCATCAACAAAGCTTAGTGATAACGGAGGACGCATTCGGGGCGGAACACACTAAGACTTTAATTGCAATGGCAGGGCTGGCGTCAACGCTAGCGAGAATGGGGCGATTACCCGAAGCGCTTGAGTTACAAGAAAAGGTGTTGGCAGTGCGCCGCAGGTTGTTGGGGGAAGAAAACGCCTACACATTGACTGCAATGCATAATTTGGCAGCGGTATTTTGGCAAATGGGTGAACTGGCTAAGGCGCGTGCATTGAATGAGCGGTTGGTGGAAATACGTTTACGTGTTTTGGGTGAAGAGCATCCAGATTCTTTAATTTCACTAAACAATTTAGCAACAACACTTCTTGAGTTAGGTAAATTGCGTGAAGCGTATGGGATACTAAAAAAAATGTTTCCATTGGTATGTCATGTGTACGGGGAAGGCCATCCAAATACCTTTTCCGCAATGAACAACATAGCATCAACGCTCGTAAAAATGGGCCATTTTGCTAAAGCCCGTGGTGTACAAGAAAGCTTGCTTCAACGATGCCGCAATGTACAAGGCGAAGAACATCCAAGTACTTTGGGTGCGATGAATAATCTGGCTGTAACGCTGGAAAGCTTAGGCAAATTAGCCGAGGCAGAAGCGCTTTACTCACAAGCACTGGCAATAGCATGCTCTATATGGGGCTTACAACACACGGAGGCGCAAAAGCTCCAGCAGAACTTAATTCGTTTGCATGAAAAAATGTAAGTGATTGATTTTTTTAAGCGACGCCCAAGCAACGACAAATAACTCATGCCAAATTAGCAACCATTCGCGATAAATTTAAGGCATTGTTTTACCGTTTTCCTACACTCTTGATTTATTGGCAAAGGTATTGATCCACCACGACTGATCTTCCAGCAAGATGCCATACTCAAGTTGGGCGGGAATCCAGCTTGTATAGTCATAAATTGGCCTATGATAGAAAAACGTCCCCACATTTTGCGCCACATGCGTTTCCATTTTTCGATATAACTTACCCTCATCTGACCAACCGCGATTTAGCTCACGTTGCTGTGGGAAAAGGTCGATGTCGAGTTGCCCGCCGGAAGCATGGCCGAGGAAATGTCCCTTATCGGCGCTGAACGCCTGTTCTCCCAAGGCCAAACTCACCGATAGATTGACGTTGGGAAAGCCTCGAATTCGCGATTCATCACGTTTGGTCAGCGGCACGGTCGAAACCGCATAGGCAAACACCACGCGGTCCCCAATGCAATCAAACAGGAAAACGGCTGGTGGCAAGATGACTTCATATACTTGTGCCTCGCTGGTTTGGCGATAATATCCGGCTATCCAATCCGCGCTGTTTTCCTCCCAAGCGATCAAGGCAGCGGGGGCGCTTAAATCAACAAAGTCATAGATTTTTTGCAAGGGGGTGCGGGTGTCTTTTTCGGCGGCCATGGTGTCATTGCTCTGCTTATTTTCGGCGATGGTTGATTCACTAGTCTATTTTGTAGATCAAAGAAGTGAGTTGACACAATTTATTTGAATGCTAATTTAATGAGTTATCCCAAGTCCATCATTTCCCCCCGCTCTTCTTACCTGTTTTGTGATGCGCCGTCCGAAAGCGCTCATACATCTCAGCCATGTCCGGCGACTTTTGCGCATCCTTTTCGGTAGCAAACACCGAATAGTAGGGTGCAAAACGCGCGCTGTCTTGCTCCGCATCCCAAGTCCAGCCAATACCGCACTGCCCGGCAACACCAAAATCACCCGTCGCACTACGCGCTATCACAAACCGAAAAACTTCTGTATTAATCGATTTGGCTAATATAAACACAAGGCGTGCAATCGCCTCAGTTGAACTGCCAGTTAATCGGATGGGCTTTTCCAAGCAAGCCTTATGCAGCGTCAACCCACCCAGTGCTATTGCATTCTTGGTGCCGAGTTTACCGAACCGATGAACACAACAATGCCGTAACTGACAAATTTGCTCAAATTGATTGAGCAATTCGGCAAGGGCGCTGCTGTTTGGGATGGTGAAGCCAATATAACGGGTAAGCGCTTTAATGATTTCCACTTTGCCGGAAAAAACGCTTTCCTCCAGCAAGGCATCCGGCAATGCGTCCTCCTCATGATGCAATACCGCACCAAACGATATCGGCAAGGATTCGCAGCACTTTTGCGAAAATGGATCACACAAAATAACGCGCCGTATCAAGGCGCGCATAAAACTTTCGACCGCAGACACGTATCCCAAAATCAGCAGAAAGCCCATTTCCGGCGCAACATCTTTCGTTTGGTCAATTTCTTTTGCCCATAGCAGATTTAGTGGAAGGCAATTTTCAATAAACTGATCAATTGGCGATATCGCTGCATCAGTATGCGCAGTGTGAAACAGTGACGCAATATCGATCTGCTTATCAAATTTAGGAATCGCAACGATGGCGGCAAAATCATCAGATAACGTGGCGGGTGTGCTCATGCAGGGGCCTAGGATAGGTAGTCGTCAACGAAACTATTGATAACATCCACGATTTTAGCTGTGCGCGCTTTGCCAAAGCCATGAATAGTGAATAAATCCGCCGCAGGGTCTTGTTTTGCCAGAAAATCCCGTACTGTGCGCCATTGTGTCAAATTGTCTTTGATGCGTGTTTTTTGCCATGCGGTCAATCCAGGCACATGCGCAATTTCCATTTTCAAACATTCGTTAAAGGCCGATGCGTCTATCAATTGGTGTCCGCAATGGTGGCAAAAGCTTTGGGAATCGTTTAACCTGTACGTACCGCAGCCAGCACACTTTGGTAATGAAAAATTGAGTTCCTCAAGATTAACTCCTGTGCTGATGTTTGCCAACTTTTTACGTACCGGATGTTTTGTGGCTCTAAATTCAATCGCTTCGACCGTATGCTTAAGCGCGCCACCAGCCTTGCCGGAATGAATGGCCCGAATCGATAGCAATTGCGCGGTATGGGGAATAAAAAGCTGGTAAATACGCGTAGGCGAACCATGCTTGACTGTGCCATTATCGTAAATCAACCCGGCCTCTTCCAGTAATTTGAACATGCGTTCGACCATTGGCGTCATTTCGGTTGCGGTTACACCATAAGTGAGTTGTTTTTCCTGTCGTTGCCCCAGTTCCTGATTGGCGGCTTCAATCTCTTCACAAATAGCATGTAGCACTTTTTCACCTGCGGCAATCAATTGCGCAAACTTCGGTACCTTTTTAGTCAGTGATCGGAATTCTTCAATTCGGGCGGCAAGATGGGCCTTGATGATTTTGTTGACACCTTGTTGGACTGTCTTGGCACCACCGCGCTGAAATTCATCTAGATCGTCAAATACGCACGAGAAATACCAAAGGCGGCAAAACGTAGCATCACTTGCACATCAGCCGGAATTGTTTCGAGGTTCTTAACGCGTTTGTGTGCGATATCTTGCATAATCACATCGTATTGATCATCCGCAACCGATACCCAAACAGGAATAGCGATGGAGTCTTGTCCTTGGTGAAATTTGGGGCTCACCTCGGTCGTGCCAGGGTAGACCGATGCTTTAGGTGCTAGCGTAGTTGATTTCAGTGAGCGAACGATATCCAGAAAATCAATCAAGTAGATGGGCGTTAGCGTCAATGCGGCATCGTCCATTAACAGTACGGTAAACTTTCGGCCAGCAAGCTCACGCACGGTGTCAATTAAGGACTGCACTTTGTCAATTGAAAGCGCATTCGAGAGGACATAATCCGCCTCATCTAGCATCTGATTCCGCTCGGTGCTGGCAACGAATTTGTTCAATTGCGCAGTTGGAAAACCAGCTTCGCTCAAAATAGTATCGATATCAGGTACCGTAGGCACCCAGACTTGCGCGCTGTCACGCAATGCGATCAAGATGCGTGCTAATGAAACTGGTTAAGCGCGCCGGGACGGCTTGAAAGCAATGGTTCGAGCCGAAAGTAGCGGTTAAATGAGACATAAATTGCAAATGGCTTAGCTGGTTTGGCGCGGCATTGCAGCCAAGCGAAGCGCATCATATGGGTTTTACCACAACCGCGTGGGCCAACGATGGTGCGCATGGCCGAATTGGTCAATTCCTTTATTACCCGTTGAAACAGGGTGCCGCTCTCCGATGTTTCGGCAGAAAGTTCTTCTAATGGAATGTAATCGGCACGTTGCTGAAGCGCATTATCGAATTCATCGTCATTGTTATTCGCATTGGTATTTGACATAGGCGAGCGCATTCAAAAAGGGAGATCAAGCAAAGCATTGGCGGTAATAAATTTGGCCCCAACGCCATGGGTTGCGGCTTCCAGTGCCGCTTGCCCGGCGCTGCTGCGCAAAAATAAAAATAAAGTTTCCCGATTTTCTGGGGCAGTTCTCAAGCGCAAAATACAATCGGATATGGCCATCTGGCCAGCGCGAACCATGCATACTTTCTGACTCAAATTGCGCCCGACTCGCCCTACCAGAATATCCCCCGCGATGGCGAAGGCACCTGCAACCTGCGCTGCTTGGGCGCGGCTTAACTGATGCGCTTTGCCGACAAAAGCGCGCTGCTGCGTAAAATCAGTAGTATGAAATATGGGAACTTGCGCGCCGCGTATATCAGCGGAGCAATACGCGCCACGCGCAACGTCAAGGACGACAGATCGTATCTTGCGTGGATGACTTTGGGTTGGGGCTGGCGCTTGGGCTGGCGCTTGGGCTGGCGCTTGGGCTGGCACTTGGGCTGGCACTTGGGCCAGGAAGGAATAATCGAGCCGCTCGCCAATGCCTTGTGCGGCAATGCTCAATGTTGGCGACAGCAAACCGTTTTCTTGAAGCCGCTGGACGGCGATGCAATGGGAACCTTGCCCTTGCTTGTGGACGATGACGATGTGTGCCTTGGCATCGGTCTTTTTAAAAATGCGGCGTGGTAGCTCTATCACCCGTTCAATGCAATGTTCACGCATCAGTGTTTTGCGGAAAGCCGCAAACTTTTCACCCGCCACAATGCCATCGGGCAGAATCAAACCAAGCCGACCGCCACGCCGTAAAAAGCGCAGGTTCTGGGCAATAAATAGCAAATCAGCAGGCACATCACCTATACGAGGCATGACATGACTCAAGCCTACATGTTCCAAAATTTCGGCGAAATGTTTCTGCCACTTGGGCCGCAAATACGGTGGATTGCATAACGCCGCATCTGCTTCACCCCATGGCAAGCCAATGCGGTCAGCCAAGCCACTATCAAGGACATCATCGGTATAATGTTGAAAGGCGGTGCCATGCAGTGCTGGCAATAAGGCTCGCCTTGCGATCAATATCGACCGTAATAAAACGGGATTGAGTCCAGACCTTGGCCGCTGCGCCCACCAACGCCCCATCACCAGCCCCCAAATCTAGTACGGTATTGGGTTGATCGAGCTTCATGGCTTGAACCAGCAAAGCACCCACTTGGGCATCGGTGTAGTAGCGGCCAAGTGGATCAGATGTTTTCAATAAACGGGAAAGTTGCATAATCGGCATTGATAAGTATTGCATAAATTGAATTTTTAAAGCCGTTTTTAAGCGTTACGTTTGCATTTGCATTTGCATTTGCATTTGCAACAGCACAGTATAAACGCAAGTGCAGCATTGAATGGATTTCTTTCTTACGGCAGTACCTAAATAACGACAAATAGGCCGCCAGATTTGCCAGCATTCATCGTAAATTTACATTGCTTCATTGTCGGTTTGCACGTCCTCACCCTCATCCAACAGCGCCAACAAAGCCTGAAACCCCAAATGATCCAAAGCCCCGAACAAGGTATGCTTTTTTAAGGTCGAGCGCGAGGTTGCCGGGCTGGGTAAGCCGCATAAAAAGCGCGCCATTTGCCTGGGCTGGCGTAGGCCATGATGGTTCTCTTGCCTTAGCGCTGCAATCAAAGCGCATTCGCTCTGGCTAATGGCGCGCGGGATGGCCGCTTCCACCACACCAATTGCTTGGCCGCGCTGCTGGGCGCGGCAATGGCTGCATAGGCCGCAGGCGGTGGGCGCGGCTTCGCCGAAATATTCTATCAATTGCTGGCTTAAACATTGTGGGTTGTTGGCATAGGCCAATATGCTGTGAATGCGTTCAATATCGCGTGCTTCGCGCTGGGCAAACAAGGTGCTGAGCATGGCGCACAAGGCGTCCACTTGGGCGGCATCGGCATGGCTTAGATTATTGCGGTAGGTTTGGCGCAGGTTGGCAACGGTGAGTTCAATTGCGCCCGTTTCGGCTAAATAATCCAAGGCTTTGGTGATGCGCTCTTTTGGTTCTTGCAAGGCTTCACTAATGGTAAGCATATCGAGCGTGAGCCATTTGCTGCCCATTTTTCCGGCCTCAAACAGGCGGCGTAAAAAGTCGGCGCGTGCGCTGTTGAAGGCGGCGAGTATGGCTTCCTTGTTTTCAATGAAACGCAGCTTATATTCGGTGTAAAACGGGCTTTGCGCGCTGATGCTGGCATTGAGTTCCAAATAGGTAAGAGCGGTGTTGAGTACCAAGGGGCGCAGATCAAAACGGTTGGATAATTCGTAGCTCGACAGATCAAACTGCTCGCTTTGCGCTTGCACATATTCGACCAATTCGCGCAGACTCGCCGCGCTCGGGGTGTCGCCATAGGTGAAATTTTCTAGTACCCGAATATCATCCGGGGTGGCGAACATTTCGCACAGGGAAGGCAAGCCATCGCGCCCGGCACGGCCGATTTCTTGCACATAGTTTTCAATCGATTTTGGTAAGTTGAAATGGTACACCGCACGGATATTGCTTTTGTCGATGCCCATGCCAAAGGCGATGGTGGCAACCACAATCGGGGTGCTGCCATCCATGAAATTATTTTGAATTTGATTGCGCTCTTCGTCCTTTAAACCAGCGTGGTAATGTGCGGCGATGGGGGCGGTGGCAGGTGCGCCGATGCCGCCCATCTGAGCCAAGTTAGCCGCATTGATGGCGGCAGCCACGTCTTCGGCGGTCTTTTGCAAGGTGACATAGACGATGGTAGCCGCGCCCGGCGGATGCTTGTGTAGGCGCGCCAGCAACTGCGTAATGCGCGCATTGGCCGCGCACGGCGTGACGCGCAGTTGCAGGTTGGGGCGTGCGAAGCTGGTTTGGATATGGTCTTGCGGCAAAATGGCAAACTGCGTGCAAATATCGGCTGCCACGCTCGGGGTGGCGGTGGCGGTGAGCGCCAATACGCGCGCCACTTGCAACGTGCGGGCTAAATCGGCTAGTTTCAAATAATCGGGCCGAAAATTGTGGCCCCATTCTGAGATGCAATGCGCTTCGTCAATCGCCAACAGGCTAATTTGCATACGCGCTAAGCGCTGCACGAAGCGCTCATTTTTTAAGCGCTCGGGTGAGACGTAGAGTAGTTTGATGGTATTGGCTTGAATGCCGTCGTAAATGGCAAAGGTTTCTTCCTTGCTGAGGGAAGAATCGAGCCGCGCTGCCGCAATGCCGAGCGCTTGCAGGGCATCGACTTGGTCTTTCATGAGCGCAATTAAGGGGGACACGACTAGCGTTACGCCCTCTAACATCAACGCGGGTAATTGATAGCACAGGCTCTTGCCGCCCCCGGTGGGAAACACCGCCAAGGCTGAGCGCCCCTGCAACAGCGCGTTGATGACGGCTTCTTGGCCGGGGCGAAAGCTGGGTAGCCGAAACTGCGACTGTAAAACCGCTAACGTGTTTGGTGCGCTGGGCATGCTGGTTTCCTTTATCAATTCTTTTTGCATACAATCGAACGTCGTGAATTGATTTGATGGAACTATACGCTAAGCCAGATCGAATTGGCTTGGTTTCGGTTTATGTTGCGCAATTCATCCTCAAATGTAGCACAAGAAGGCGTAATGCAGCGTATCCCCCTGTCGGTAACGAATCTGGTATCGTTTCAGCCAATTTCAAACAATTTCATCCAATTTTAGCCAATTAAGCCACCACCATGCCAGCAATCACACTATCGGTTAGCGCCGCCCCCAGCCACAACTTTTCCAAACCCGATTTGGCGGCGAGGCAGATGGGCGAAAATATCTTGACTGCTGGTATCGATCTGCTAGCCTTGCCAGTCGGTGCGCTAGGCGTAAATGTTCGCATGATGGCGTAGACTCTGTTGCAAAAAAGAACGCAGGCGCGGCAATTTGTCGGTGCGCTTACTTTGTTTTGCTTGCGATATGTTATGGTTGATACTGAAATTCACCCATAATCGAGCTGCTACCATGACCATGCCCTCCACCATCCGTTTGCTAGCCCAGGACAACAACCAGCGCGGCGATTTGTTCACCCGCCTGATCAAGGATTTATTCTTCGCCTTGGGGTATGACGATCTTCAACTGGACGTACACAAAACCGGGCGCGAGCTTGATATTCAAGGCCAGCATCGGCATGAACCTCGGCGCGTGGTGGCGGAATGCAAGGCGCATCAAAAAAAGATGGGCGGTGCTGAGCTAAACAAGTTTTTGGGTGTGTTGACACGCGAGCGGGGGCGCACCAAAGACCGCGAGGTGGCCGGGTATTTTGTGTCGCTGGGCGGCTTTGCCGGGTCTGCGCGGGAACAAGAGCAAGATTCTGACCACAATCGTGTGATTTTGCTGGATGCCGAGAATGTGATTGCCGAACTAGCGCGCAGCAAGGTGTTAATTGGCCTGAGTGAAGCTTACGATAAAGCGGGCGAGTGCCGACAGATTTGCCAGCACGGGCAAGCTGGGCCAAGCACCTCGGCAGAATGCGATGGCGCGGAACTGTTGGGCACAAGGCTCGGCTATGTCTGGGCGATTTTTTATGCCCACAACAAGCAGCGCAGCCACTTTGCGCTGATTCATGCCGATGGCACGCCGCTGGCGCAAGAAGTGGCCGATAGTTTGCTGGCTGAGCAAACAGCGGCGGCTGACCCGACATGGGCGCAGGAAGTGAGGGCGTTGACGTATTTGGCCCCAGCCCCACACGACCAAGCGCAACGGGCGGTGGCGGCTGCGGCAGCAAAGCATTACCGGACGTGGCTGGCGGAAGAATGCGGCTATATGCAGTTGGATGGTTTGCCGACCGATGCCGATTTGGGGGCGTCGCGGCCTAAGTTGGAGCGCCTGTTTGTGCCATTGAAGGCGCGCAGCGCCGCGCCACCGCCAGCACAGGCGCAGGGTGGCGCTGCTGAAGAGGACGCGCCGACAGCAGAAGTCATCGGCGCGCTAATGGGTAAATTCCCACATCTGGCCTTGCTGGCAGCCCCCGGCGGCGGCAAGAGTACCTTGCTCAAACGCTTGGCAACCGCGTATGCCATGCCAGAACGCCTACCAGAAGTTGCAGACGATTTGCCGCAACGTGCGTTTTTGCCCTTGCTGCTGCGCTGCCGCGACCTGCGCCAACGCGCGCGTGAGCCAATTTTGGCGCTGCTGCATCAACTGGCGCAAGCTGCCGCCATGAGCGGGGCGGAAGCCGGGGCGTTTCAATCTAATGTGGATGAGGCTCTGCGCAGCGGCAAGGTATTGCTGCTGATTGACGGCTTGGATGAATTGTCGAATGAAGCCGACCGCGTGCTGTTTTCGCAAAACCTACGCACCTTTATTGGCATGTTTCCCACCATTCATTTACTGTTGACTTCGCGCGAAGCGGGTTTTAGGCTGGTGGCGGGTGTGATTGCAGGTGTGTGCCAGCAAGCTACCCTCGCGCCCTTGGATGAGCTTGACGTAAAAGATTTATGCCTGCGTTGGCATAGCGAAGTGTATGGCGACAAACCGGACATTCAACAAGCCGCCGCCAGCTTGGCGCAAACGATTTGGGCCAATGAGCGGATTCGCAAGCTGGCAGAAAACCCGCTGCTGCTAACCACCTTGCTGGTAGTAAAACGCAGCACCCGAGAGCTGCCGCGCAAACGGGCCGATTTATACCGCGCAGCCATTAATGTGCTGGTCAAAACCTGGAATACCGAAGGTTATGACGCCATGGATGAAGACGAAACCTTGGCCCAACTCTCGTACATTGCCTGCGCCATGATGGCGCAAGGCATCCAGCGCATCGGCGGCATCGCCTTGCTTAAATTGCTACAAACCGCCCGCAAAGAACTGGAAGAAGAATTGCGCAATACCAGCATAGCCCCGGCAGCGTTTATTCAGCGCATAGAACTGCGCAGCAGCTTGCTGATGCAAACCGGGCACGAAGAGATTGATGAGCAACTGCAACCAGTGTACGAATTTCGCCATTTGACGTTTCAGGAATACTTAACCGCGCGGGGATTGGTGGAAGAACAGTATCCGGGCAGGCGCGATGCAGTGCCGCTGGAAGAGCTGTTGGCAAACCATTTTAATGATGAGGGCTGGCGTGAGGTGGTGCCGTTGGCGGCGGTGCTGGCGAAGCGCAAAGCGGAAAAATTGGTGAAATGTTTGGTTGAGCAATGCGAATTGCTGGAATGGGCTCCTGGTGAAACGCCGAACGTGGTGGGATTGTTGGCGCAATGTGTGGCGGATCAAGTGCAA
>JBKJLF010000851.1:0-2825 GCA_046597185.1 Burkholderiaceae bacterium
TCTAACTTTCATGATGCGCAGCCGCAACGCCCCGAATTATGAAATAATCACAGAATCGCGTTTTTCCTGCGAGGGTTTGTTTTACCCAAAATCTGTGTTATTTCACGCTAACATCCAGTCTACGGTAACCGATTCCTACACAAGCAAACCTGTGATGCAAGAAAAATTTCTTCTTACAACATGACTAATTCGATCTCTTTTGAAGCGAAAAACAGCCGTAACGATATTGCATGGGATGGGGCAAAAGCAAGCATCAACCTGCGTAAGCATGGTGTGGATTTTCAAGATGCAGCAACCGTTTTTCTTGGCGAATTAACCCTGTGCAACTACGACATGGCGCATAGCCTGGATGAAGAGCGTTGGGTTACATTAGGGTATGATCGCGCGGGGCGGGTGCTGGCAATATCGCATACTTATTTGGCAATAAATGCTTTTACCATCAGCATCCGTATTATTTCTGCGCGTACTGCAACGAAACGTGAACGCCAATCTTTTGTAGAATATTACCAGATGCATTCACGCTGGGAAGTACAACAACAACCTTCTATTTATGGTGCTAAAATGAACATCACTACCCTGGCAACAAACGAAGATGATACCCCTCCAGAATTTGATTTTAGCCGAGCTATTCGCGGAAAATTTTACCACCCCAATATGCAACTGCAAATGCCCATCTATTTGGAGCCTGCAATGATGACGGTGCTCATTGAAATGGCCGGGCGCAAAAAAATCAAGCTATCTTCACTGATCAACGATTTGGTCGAAAAAGGTTTCGAACTTCTTGAGGCAGAAGATGAATCGAAGGTCAAGCAATAAACCAATCACCATGAATACCTTAGCCGTGGTACACCTTGACATTCGCAAACCCACGCTGCATTAAATGCTCGGCCTGCAACTCACGATTTTATCCCACTCGCGTTTCACCACCACGCCCGGATCAAAACGCGACAAAATCTGGTACAAATTGCCTTGCAAAATAGCCGTCAGACGACGCTGGATCGGTCGGGCCATGTTATGATTCGGCTTGGTATCACGAATACCACGAGGTACTTACCTCAACAAGCTGACGCTTTATGCAAACCCCATATCACCCGAACAATGAAGAAAGATGATAATGAACAGTCCAAATCAACCACACAATCCTTATCAGGCCCCAGGCAGTGATATGGATCATCAACAAAATAACAGGGAACTCGCTGGCCGTGGTGCCCGTTTGGGTGCCGCCATTATTGATGGTCTTATTTTGGGTGTTATCACGGTGGTGCCCCTGATGATAATGATGGGTGGCTTTATGGCTTATTCCACCAAAATGGCCGAACACCAATTTTTATACACGCCACTGCTCGCTGTATTCGGTTTTGTAGTCTATCTACTGGTCAACGGCTATTTTCTGGCGCAAACTGGCCAGTCCATTGGTAAAAAAGCAGTCGGCATTAAAATTGTTCGCACCGATGGCAGCCAGCCTGATTTGCAACACATTGCCATGCGCCGCCTTGGCCCGGTGTATCTGGTGCAATGCATCCCCGTTATCGGCGGGTTTGGCGTGCTGATTGATGTGCTTATGATCTTCCGCGAATCACGTCAATGCCTGCATGACAGCATTGCCGATACCATTGTCGTTAATGCGTAACATCCAGTCTGGCCCGATAGCACCAGGTATCGGGCCAAACCTTATTGGCAAGCAGTCGCTCGCCGCCCAAAAGGATTCCCATGACTATCAATACCCTTGCTGTTTGGCACCAAATCGTGGCTGAACGCAATATCGCCCAACTTGACGCCCTGTTAGACGATGAGGTGGTGTTTCACTCGCCCGTGGTGCATACGCCGCAAGTGGGCAAACCCATCACCAGCATGTATTTGCGCGCCGCCTTCCAGGTGTTTTTCAACCCCAGCTTTCATTATGTGCGCGAAACCACCAGCAGCCATGATGCGGTGCTGGAATTTCAAGTTGAAATCGACGGTATCAGCGTCAATGGGGTGGATATGTTGAAGTGGAATGATGAAGGGCTATTGATTGAATTCAAAGTCATGCTGCGCCCACTCAAGGCAGTTAACCTTATCCATGAAAAAATGGGCGCGATGCTCAAAGCGGCGATGTCAAAACCCGCTTAGGAAACCCAATTAGGAAACCCAACTAAGGGGCAAGCGGTGCGCGCCCGCCCTTGATTGATCAAGCCAGCAAGCCTTGCCATAAAGCCGTGGTTGCCTGGGCCTGGTTCAAGCTGTAAAAATGCAGTCCCGGCGCACCACCTTCGAGCAGACGTTGGCACATTTTGCCTACCACATCCAGCCCAAATGCCTTAATCGACGCGCTATCGTCGCCAAAACTGGCCAACTTCAGCCTGATCCAACGCGGAATTTCTGCGCCGCACATTTCTGAAAAGCGCATCAATTGGGTGCAGTTGGTAATAGGCATCACGCCGGCTACAATCGGCACGCTGACACCCAGCTTTTGCGCTTGCTCGACAAACTGAAAATACGCATCGGCATTATAAAAATATTGGGTAATCGCAGAATTCGCACCCGCGTTCACCTTGCGCACAAAGGCTTCCATATCATGCTGTGGTGAGCGCGCCTGCGGATGGGTTTCCGGATAGGCCGCCACTTCAATATGAAACCAGTCGCCCGTGCTGGCGCGGATAAATTCTACCAACTCATTGGCATAGCGAAATTCACCCGAACCACCATAGCCACTGGGCAAATCACCACGCAAAGCGACCAGGCGTTTGATGCCTGCGTCCTGATATTGCTGCAACACCGCACCAATCGACTTTTTGGTGCCGCCCACACAGGATAAATGGGGCGCTGCGGCATGCCCTTCGGCG
>JBKJLF010000886.1:0-6194 GCA_046597185.1 Burkholderiaceae bacterium
CATTCGCAAGGCGGCGACTGATAAATTGATGGCGTCGGGCGCGTCGAGTTATATTGAAAGGATCAAAAAGATGGCTAATTCTTTTGGTATTAGGTACAAGGGCATCAATCGGCCAGACGAATTTTGGCGCTATTTGGAAACGCTTCAGGATAACTCGATTAGCCGGGTTTGGTATAGTGGGCATGCTAGTCAAGATGGTTTAATGCTGGCACTGACACATAGGATTGAGACATGCAAAGCTTCTGCCTCGCCGAACGATATGCTTCTCGTAGGGGATCTTAACGATCAGCGTGTGCTACGAAAAAAATTCGCAAAAGCTTCCACCCAGGTTTCAAAATTTTATGGCTGCTATACCCAAGAATATGCACAAGCATGGAATGAGGTATTCGGCGTGGGCGCGGCAGGGGCAAAAAGCAAAATCGATTTTGGCGTTGTCGATCGCCCTTCCAGCATAGCGAACATTATGGATCGGATTGAAAAAACACCCACTTCAAAGGGTGACCCAGAATGGAAGGTGTATAAGTGAGGCAACCCATTTTTCTTGTTAGGTTTGCTACTTTTCTGATGATTTTACTGGGTAGCTGCGGCTGCATAGCTGCTGATAAGCAGCCGAAAAATCTTGAGGCACATTTGCAAAAAGCGTTTGATCTGATCTATTTAGCAACAAATGGCTTGGACTATCCTGTTTCGGTAAGTAGCTTAAATAATTGCTTTAAATACAACGATAAAGAATGCTTGGAAGTTTACAACCTCGTTTTGGAAGGAAAGAAGATGATTAAATCCGTTTCTTCCATGAAATCGCTTGAAACCACGCTGGACATCATTGAAAGCGCCTGTCTCTCAAAAGATGAAAATCTGACGAATGGGGTTTGTAATGGTGGGATTCTATCACTTTATTTTTATACCACGCCTGAGCAAGATGCCAAGATTCTTAACCGGGTAAAAATATACCCGAAACAGATTAAGAACATCATCTTTCACCGTGATTTCTATTGGTCGCACAATCGCCCTGACAAGGATGCTTGGATACGCGCAGTTTCTACGATGGATGTCGATTGGCACAATGATATTCACAAGAAGCGGACTTTGGACTTGTTCAGAAAAAGCCTTGCAGAAATGAAAGACAAAACATGGGTAGCTAAGTAGTATGGCCAAGGCACTGGGCTGCTCTTGAATTGGCCACGCACCCTTGGTACCACCACAATAGGCGTTGAAAATTGTAAGCTATACTGCCGAACAGGCGAAAGCACTGGTCGGAACCAGTGATGTTGAATGCGTTGCTGCATTAACGGATGAGGAAATTCGCGAGGCAGCGAAAAGTGACCCGGATAGCGCATTACCAACAGCAGAAGAACTGAAAGAATTTAAGCGCAGGCGCATTTTTAAGTAAGCGTTTTGGCCCTTGGCACGGTTGGCGCGTCTTGGCATCGCACCATTAAACCGCATGCCCCAACCGAAATTGAAAAATCGCCCCCAGCTTAAAACGGGTATACAGTTCGATGGGCATTTGCAGTGTATTACTCAGATCGGCCACACTTTGCAAACCAATGCCATGGCTGGCTTCGCCGCTTGCGGTTTCGCTTGGTGCGTTGTTGCGGTTTTTGACGCGTTCTACCAGGGCTTTGAAGTTGGCTGCGGGATTGGCCCCGCTCGCTTCGGGGATGCCTGTGCCGGTATCCAATATGCGCACAGTATAGGCTGTACCCTTGGTCGTCACGAACATACGCACGTGGGTACCGGGCGGATTGTGGATGATAGCGTTGCGCACCAAATTGATGATGATTCTGCGCAAATGGTGGTAGTTGCTCCAGACATTGATCGAAGTGGGCAAATTGACTTTAAAAAAACTGCCATGTTGTTGCGCCAGATTGTAGAGCGGTGCTTGATAGGTGGCCATGATTTTATCCAGATTACACGCAGAAAGCCCTGATCTTTTTTCCCAGTCGGGATGGCGGCGGGTACCAATATTTTGTGCCAGCAGATCGGTCGTGGTGGCGCAGATATTGGTGATTTGGGTCAGGTAATTACGCTGGGTGTCATCCAGGGCGGTGGCGCTTAAATCTTGCAAATAAACATGCAAAAAAGTGAGTAGCGGCGCGATATCGTGATTGGCCTGGGACACCATTTTATTATGGAAGCGCAATTGATCATTGGCGAGGTGCAAATCTTCATTGAAGACGATCACTTTTTTGTTGAGTTCATCAAGGGCGATATTTTTTTCCGCCAGTGCTGCCGCCGTCTGGGCCAGTGCCACCGTTTGCAGGGCCAGTTCGGCGTTTAACTGCGCCATAATTTCGGCCTGCCGCGCTTGCTCGCGCGCGGTGGCGAGGTCGGCGGTGGTGGTGAGTAGTTCGGCTTGTTGGGCTTCGACGTTGGCAATAAGAGTGCGGGCGTATAGCAGCACGATGGTGACGATGATGCATAAGGGCACCAGTGACCCGGCTTTGATCACAAACATTTGATGGAGATAACCTGCGCCTATGCACAGCAGCATGACGAAATAGGCACTGCCTTTTTGCAAGGGGGTGAGTGCGTGCTGGAATTGCTTGCGTTGGAACAGGCCGATGGGGCCAAAAATAGGCCAGCTTGCCCAAAGCCCGTCGGCGTTACGTGCTGGCCAGAAGATGCGTGCCCATTTCAGGTAGAAGATTGAATTGGCAAGCACGCCGTACCAAAACAGGGCGCCGTGCGTAAGAGTAATCATTACGCCGCCGGTTTGTATAGCGCCATCCAGCCAGCAAATTTCACGCAAATCACGTATCACCGCTCGCTTGCCGAGGGCCGGGATGATAATTGCCAATACCAAAGCCAACACAATAGCAGGCAATGGATAATCCACATACGGCTTAAGCGTTTGCAAGATGATGGTTGCAATCCGCTCATACGCCAACACAATAATACAAGCTGCACCACGGGTCAGGTATTCGCTCCATTGCGTTACAGGTTGTCTGGTTTCTGCAATCATCATCGCTTCTTATCCTTCAATAACTATTTGGTTGGTTTAGGTACACTGGGGTTATTCGGGTCGTCAATTTGCCCCACTGATGGCATCGTATCGCCCAACAAACCCAGCGTTAATTTGGTTAATTTTGGCACACCTGGGTTATTCGGGTCGCCAATTTGCCCCACTGACGGCATCGTATCGCCTGGCAAATCCAGCGTGCATTTGGTTGGTGGTGGTACTGTTGGGTTAGTCGGATCACCAGCTTGCCCAATTGATGGCATCGCAGCCCCCAACAAATCCAATGTTAATTTGGTTGGTTTGGGCACCGTGGGGTTATTCGGATCGTCAGCTTGGCCCACTGACGGCATCGTATCACCTGGCAAATCCAGGGTTAATTTGGTTGGTTTAGGTACACCAGGGTTATTCGGGTCGTCAATTTGCCCCACTGACGGCATCGTATCGCCCAACAAATCCAGCATTAATTTGGTTGGTTTAGGCACGCTTGGGTTAGTCGGGTCGCCAGCTTGCCCAACCGACGCCAGCAAATCATGTGGCAACTGTACTGGCAACACCGCATCCCCCAGGTTCAAAGTAAAATCAAACATGTTAGTTCCTTTATAAGAAGTTGAAGAGCACCCATTTTAACA
This sequence comes from Burkholderiaceae bacterium, assembly GCA_046597185.1. Taxonomy (GTDB): domain Bacteria; phylum Pseudomonadota; class Gammaproteobacteria; order Burkholderiales; family Burkholderiaceae_D; genus CAMBDR01. The sequence goes on from JBKJLF010000886.1 coordinate 3,592, forward strand.
ACCCGCTTTCCAACTGCCTACCCCGTTTTTACCCGCGTAACTGCAACAAACTGCTGCACCCATCTTTAAATCCCGATACAATAGCGGCCAGTATAATAGATAATTAAATACGAAATGATGAGAATACCCTCCTACGAAATCCGTGACTTTTGACTTGCACGAAATTTATTTTGATTTTATCTTTCATAACTAACCAAAGATTGATGCCATGAGACAAAAAATTTTAGTGGTCGATGACTCACCATTTATCGGACTCGTTGTATCCACGCTACTGCAAGACCGATTTGATGTTGAATTTGCGCGCAGCACCGCCGAAATGCGCGAGAAATTTGCGCACCAGCACTTTGCATTGACTTTATTGGACCTGGAATTGCAAGACGGCGTGCGCGTGATCAAGCTTTTGCCAGAGATAAAAAAGCAGTGCGACAAGGTGATTATTTTTTCCCAAACCGCCGAACAAACCGATTTTAACGCCTGCGTTACCGCCGCCGTCGATGGCTATCTCCCCAAAACCAGCGCGCATGAAGATTTGGGCAGCGTGATCGATATGGTGATGGCGGGCCACCAGGCTTTCCCACCCTCCCGCTTAATGGCCTATGGCAGCCATACCGCTTGTCACATGCAGTTAATGGACGATAGCCAGCGCGCCGTATTCAACCAGTTGTTATTCCACCCCACGCCCAGCAACGCCCAAATTGCCAGCGCAGTCAAATTGAGCAAAAGCCGGGTGGCGGGTGTGCTGACCAGCCTGTATAGAATATTCGGCGTAGCCGGGCGGGTGGAATTCTTGGAACTGGCCAAACAGTTTGGGTTTGAAGCAGTAGGCGTCAAGTAACCCGGAATAATTCCGAAAAATAACCCCATCAAAATTCACATTGCTTGTAAGGTAGGGCGCAAAGCGTTGCTTAGCCTACAAAATGCCCATGCAAGAACGCACTTTAGCCAAATCAACACAACCTGTTTTTACCTGGCGGTATTGATCGGCCAATGCGGTCAAACACTGCGACTTTTTCTGCGCATCGGCCAGCATTGCATCGCTGACGGGCGGCCCGGCTTTGAGGATTTTATATAGCTCGATGCCGGTTTGGTATTCTTCCATGACGGCACCATCAACCGTCCATACAAACTTGCCTGGCAATAGGCACGCCCCGGTCGCTTTGCCATTTTCATCCCGAAAATCCGTCCCCGTGGCGACACTAAGGAAAATCACGTCACCCTTGCGCAGGTAGGAATAGGCGTTGGGCATATTGGAATACGCCAAATCGTAGGCTTTAAATGCCTTGAAATAATTCTTCTTTTTAAAATAACGATCCCCGTCTTTGATCAGTTTAGGCCCGAGGGCTATTACATCAGGTAAATTTTTAACCATTTTTTCATAATCATTTTTAATACAGATAACATTTTCCTTGGGCGGATGAATGTGGTTACAATCTACTGTCGTTTGAGCATGAAGAAGTGGCACCACAAGAATGCCGCCAAATAGTGTAACCAATCGAGCTGTTTTCACGAATAAGCCTTTCATCAATTATTTTACAATGCGGATTTGGCCAATGTATTTGCTGCGCGGCACTCTGTGTTGTACCAATGCTTGATAAATGGCATTCCATTTGTCCAGCGACATCACCGTAACACAACCTTCCGAGATATTGCCAACATGAATGAAACGGCTATTGTCGCCATATTCAATCGGAAACCAAACCTGATCATTTCTCAGATCACTTTGGATTTTGCGATAGAAATTGGTCATGTCTTTGTCATGCGGATATTCCGGCACCAGTATTCTATATAACCCCGGCGGTAATGGCGTAAACTTATTGTAAGGTTCTTTTAGAGTTGTGTTGAGCGTGACTGCTGCCACCAAGCCATTAATGCTCAAGCTTGCAGTCTGTTGCATGTATGTACCTTTCTTGGCAATAGATTCTATCGCCTCCATTTTCCCGTATTTCACCACCACATCTACCCCCTGTTTCCAACGGTGCTTTGTTACCCAAATATTGCCTTGCCAGCACTTCGCCCATGCTGGCAACGCTGCCCTTGCTACCGCCATCGAGCACCGTAAAAAAAGTACGCCCCGCTTTGGTTTCGATCAGTTGCACTTTGGTGTATTCCAGAACGGGTACCTTTTCGCCCGATTTTAAACGAATGAGCACCCAGCCCGAACTGTCTACTTTATTAATGTAAAGAATTTTCCCTTGCGTGCTTGCACCAACTGCTTGTACCATATTTATCCTAAATTCCCCAGTTACCCCGTAGCCAAGGCGGATCCCGCAGTTGTTTTAGCCCGTTTTTTGGCCTCTGCAATAAAAATTCCAATCACAATATATCGCACCAGTGCCGCCCAACGCTCCAACGGGGCCAACTGAGGCGCAGTTGCTAAAACATGCGCTAAGCCTTTGCGGACCTTGGCTACCATGCCCTTAACTTTCTCCACGGCAGCATGGGTTACCGACAGCAGGATGCGGGTTTGTCCGCTATGTTCCGTTATCCTGCCCACCGCTGCCAGCAACAATGGCCGACTGGTAATAGCCTCAAGGCGGCCATCGGGATTGGCGAGTCGGACGTACAAACTCCACCAGTTGTAAATCAACGCAACGGCACGGGCA
>JBKJLF010000015.1:0-8458 GCA_046597185.1 Burkholderiaceae bacterium
TCACATTAAACGCAGATGGAAAAGCACGCATATTGCACAAAATTTGAGCAAATCCCCCACGCCCCCAATAATCCAGATCAATTGCCGCTGCACCAGAATTTTCCATCGTGTCTTTCCACCAAGTCATTACAGGTGAAATAGTCAGGGCGTTGGCCTGTGCCAGCGTCGAAACATTTTTAGCCTTTTTTAGTTTGGGGCCAAGATCAGAATGGCGTGCGAAATGGGAGACTTGTTGCTGTATCGGGCTGGTGCCCTTAAATGTGCTTACGGCTTCAATCTTTTTTCGCAAGGCAGAATATTTTTCAATCTGCTCCTGATACCAATCCTTATGCTTGGCATCATGTGCTTCCAACTCAGCCAGGCGCGCCAACGCCCAATCGCACTTTTCCTGCAAACCAATATGCGCTGCCGCAATACCAACGCACCCGGCGAATTCGATCAACATTTTTTTGGGAAATTTTTCCTGATCTTGCGCCAAGTGCCAAGCATCCTGAAAGTGTTCGACCGCATCCTGATATTTCCCAACACCGGAGAGCGATTTGGCGAGATTGAATTTGATGAAAATTTGCTCTCGGGCGTCAGGTATGTGCGCAAGCGCCTCCTGCGCCAGATTGATACTTTTCTCGAATCGCCCCGCCTCGCGCTCGATGATCGACAACAACTGCATCGCCGCACCTTTGAGCATGTCGTTTTCGGTAGATGGCGGCAAGGTTAGCAGGGGTTTGAGCGTGGCAACTGCACCTTCCAAATCAGCGCACTCACACTTGGCCATTGCCAAATTATAGGTAACGCCATGAATGAAATTTTGCTTCATGTGCAGTTTGTTTGCCAGATTTAATGCCGCTTGGGCGGCTTGCCGCGCGGCTTTGTGAAGTTTGTCATGTTGCAAATTGCCAACGTAATTGGCGAGCGCTTCCGCGAACTGTTGGCCGATTTCAGACTGTTTGCCTCGCTCTTCCAGCAAAGCAAGGCAGTTCGCCAATTCCGCTTCGTCTTTTGCAAGCGCCGCGCACCACATGCGAACGTCCATCAACTCCAATAACAGGAAATCCCGGTGCTCACCTTGGTATGCTTCGAACATCGCCACCGATGCAGCAATCCATTGCCGTGCCTGAGCCAAATCTTTTTCCCGACACGCGATGGAAATCAGACTGTGACAAAAGCAGCAATACTCGGCTTTCGCAAAATCGTCATCCAGCTTTTCAAGCAAGGCCATACCCTGTTGTGCTGCATCTCGTTCTGCCACCGCATCGCGGGCAATATGGGCCAAGCTAACTTTAGCTCGGTAGTAATTGACCTGGCTTTTTGGATTACTAACTTGCGGCAGCAAAATATCCAACTCATCGCCATAACGCCGCAAGCTATCGCCAAGTCTTAGCTTCGCCCCCCAAATAATCAGACATACCAAAACCCGCATGAGTGGTTCCGCGAGTGCATGAGGTTTCAGAATGGCGTAAGCTTGTTTCACCTTGTCGAAGCCGTCTTGATATTTCCCTTTCACTGCCAAACCTTCCGCTTCATCCAATAATTTATCGGCTTCGGCGACGAAATCAGGCGTAAAGTCGTCCAAGCCTAATATTTTTGCCAGCTTCACCAATCTCGCTTGGGCTTTTTCAGCAGGCAACATCAGTTCATCCCACAGGCTATCAAGGTGCCAAACCGAAATGGCAATGTTTGGATATTCTGCCTGCAAAGCCGTAATGGCCGCCACCGTGCCTTTCCCCAATCCGGCACCGCGCCGATTAACAACCAAACGCCAAACCTGAAGTAGCGCACCCAGCGTTTTGAGTGCTTTGGGGAAGTCCTCGGTAAGCTTGTCTTTGATCAGTGAATCGGTAATTCGATTTGCCGGGGCCGGGCCATAAGCCTGATAGACAACGCCTTGCGCCGGTATCACCATATCCAGCCCGCCATCGCCTGGATTGGGGATCACATCGACGCAATCAACGGCCTCGTGCAGGAGTGCGCAGATTGGGTTCAACCAACTTTGAAAGCCAACGAGACTGCGCCCGGTGCCCTGATTGAAGAATTCAGCCTGAATTTCACTTTTGCTCATGATTTTCTTTCGGGCAAGATGATCGTGGTGGGTAGTTGTTACGCCGTTATTACCCAAAAGCCCCCATCGTGGTGCGATGTACGCTCAAGCACGGCTTTGCCTGCAACAATTTGGCAATTAACGCTTACCACCCCGGTGGCAGTGACAACAAGTGTGCCAGCCCGGCATCAAAATCATCATCGCTGAACTGACCAGGGTCACTGTTCGGGTAGTCCGAATCCAATATCTAAAACCGCAACCCGGTCCGCCCCAGATCCAGGTCATCCCAGGTATAACGCGCCAAATAAATCGGCAGCGCCGAACCAGGATGCGGGCAGTTGTATTTTTCCATAATCTTGCGCAAGGCAGCAGAAGGCTTCATGCCATCAACCAACACCCATTGTCTGAAGTCGGCCAAGATTTCCTCCGGCAATTCGATCATGGCTTTCTGACTCGTTTCACTCATAGCGGCCCCCCACATAAATCCTGTTCCAACTTACACCAATGAACCGCTACTTCTTTCCACCCCCCGCTTGGGTAGCCTTTGTCGTGCGCTTCAACGTGGGTGTAACCCAAGCTCTCCATCATGCCCATGGATTTATCCTTTGCAAACTGTTGTGGCGTTTTACCCGCACGGATACCAGCCTGAAAACGCAAAAGATTATCGTTAATATATGAATTCACTGTATTACGGGTATGGTATTTGGCTTCCATCGCCAGAATCAACTTCCGAATCTCATCATTGGCGCGAAACGCCTGCACATAAATTCGCGTGCCCGGCACGGCTGAACGGGTGGTGTAAGAGCGGATGTCCCACGTGATACCATCGATTGTGGATCACCAAACTGGGCAGAATCGATAATATTGCAGCCATGATCAGCCAAAAAACCGGACACACTGTGTACGATGCCGCGCCGATCAGGGCAAGACAGGGTTAGGAAATATTCTGGATGCATAGGAAATTTTGAGTCGAAATTTAAAACCGAAATTTAAAAAACCAAATTACAAGTTGCTAGACCCAACGCCGGGCATCTTTCAATAACAATAAAAACTGTCCGTCCCGCGCGGGCGATTGCACAAAACCAAAGCGCTGATAAAAACGCGCCGCATCATCATCTATCGGGTGGGTCAACATGGCGCGTACACCAACCTGCTCACTCACTTGCACGGTTCGTCGGATCGCATCTTGCAATAGCGCCACCCCAAACCCTTGCCCTTGCAAGCCCTGCGTAACAGCAAGGCGTGCCAGCAACACCACCGGGATGGGGTAACTACCCATTCCCTGCCGGATTCGTTCAGGTGCATCCAGGGTATGAATTTGCCCCACCGTCAAGCCATAATAAGCCTGAACCCTGTCCTCGTCATCCGGCAACACAAATACTTTGGCCGAACCACTTCCTTGCGCTTGCCGTGCATGGCGTTGCAACCATTCATTCAAGCCCGGCTTGCCGCAATCAAAGCCATCCAGGCGATGCTTCGAGTGCAATGCAGGCAAAGGTTGCCAGCTTATTTTGTCTGCCATGGCGCGGGGCGGGAAAACAAATCGGCCAAACCGGGGTTGTCTTGCTCCGGTTGATCAAGCAAATCAAGCAGCGTTTGATAGACGCTGCCTGATACCATGAACAGGCGTTGGTCAAGCAAAGTTTGCTCGGCTACCTGACAAGCGCTATCGAGAATAAAATCGGTTAAGGACTTGTGCGCCGCTTCGGCTGCGCGACGCAGCACAGTTTCCTGTGCAGGAGTGGCACGTAAGCCCAGCCTGGCCGAACGTGCTGCGGGGGCGAGAGTCGTTGTCATCGTCATACCTGTGAATCAATTTAACCAAGGCATGTTAGCACAAATGACGTACAACGCCAATGATTGCCCCCCCCTGCTGCGATAAAATTTACCCCAAGCCGATGACGCAGAAAATTGCTGTAGAGCAATTACCACAGACTCGCCTTGGCTTGCTGAAATTATCGTAACTAATTTAAAACTAACAAAAAGCACGCTCGTGCAATTTTAATGTATAGTATGCTCCTTACCTTAACCCATGATGGAGACGCCATGACTACCCCGAACGCATCCTTGACCAATATCCAATTCCGTTTGGCCGCCCGCCCGGTCGGTACGCCCAAAGACAGCGACTGGAGCAAAACCAGCGAAGCCGTGCGTGAATTGAATGAGGGCGAAATTCTGGTCAAAACCTTATATTTGTCGCTCGATCCGGCCATGCGCGGCTGGATGAATGACGCCAAATCCTATATTCGCCCGGTGGCCATTAATGAAGTCATGCGCGCGGGCGGGATTGGCGTGGTGCTGGCTTCCAAATCGGATAAATTCAAGGTGGGCGACCATGTTTCGGGCTTGATCGGGGTACAAAATTATTGGGTCGGCGCGGCAGATGACAAAATTGCCAGTTTTTATGCCGTCGATCCCAAACTGGCACCTTTGCCCACCTACCTGAACGCCTTGGGCATGCCCGGCATGACCGCTTATTTTGGTTTGCTCGAAGTCGGCTTACCCAAGGCGGGTGAAACGGTGGTGGTATCCGGTGCCGCTGGTGCGGTGGGTATGACGGTGGGCCAGGTCGCCAAGCATAAGGGCTGCCGCGTGGTCGGGATTGCCGGTGGGCCGGATAAATGCGAATTTGTGGTCAAGGAATTGGGCTTTGATGCCTGCATCGATTATAAAAACGGTTCGCTCAAAGATGGCTTGAAAGAACATTGCCCCAAAGGCGTGGATGTGTATTTTGATAATGTCGGCGGTGACATTTTGGATACCGTGCTCACCCGCATCAATATGAAGGCGCGCATCGTCATTTGCGGCGCAATTTCGCAATATAACAACACTGAAGCCGTAAAAGGCCCGGCCAATTACCTGTCGCTCTTGGTCAATCGCGCCCGCATGGAAGGGATTGTGGTGTTTGACTATGCAAAACGCTACCATGAAGGCGTGAGCCAAATGGCACAATGGATGCAAGAGGGAACATTTAAAAGTCGCGAAGATATCGTCAGCGGCATCGAAAACTTCCCGCAAACTTTGCTGATGCTGTTTGAAGGCAAAAATTTTGGCAAACTGGTGTTAAAAGTCGCCGACGAGTAATCCTTTCTTTTTTCAGGAGCAAGAAACCATGGCAGCACCCATTTATGATTTTAAAGCCAATGGCCTGGACGGCAAACCGATTGACTTGGCGCAATACCAAGGCAAGGTGTTATTAATCGTCAATACCGCCAGCGAATGCGGCTTTACCCCGCAATACAAGGGCTTGGAAGCGGTGTACGAACAATTTAAAGACCGGGGCGTGGTGGTGCTGGGTTTCCCGTGCAACCAGTTTGGCGGACAAGAACCGGGCGGTTCGGAAGAAATCGGCAGTTTTTGCGAGCGCAATTTTGGTGTGACCTTTCCGTTGTTTGAAAAGGTTGAGGTCAATGGCGATTCTGCCCACCCGCTGTTTGAACATTTGAAAGAAAAAGCACCCGGCCTATTGGGTAGTAAAGCGATCAAATGGAATTTCACCAAGTTTTTGGTGCAAAAAGACGGCACCGTTTTTGGCCGCTACGCACCCACCACCAAACCGGAAGAGATGATGGCGGATATTGAAAAATTATTGGCGCAATAAGCTCGGCACGAAGTGGATTCAATAAGTGGACTCAAGAAGTGGGCGCAATCATGGTGTTGATGATCAGCACCATGATTGCGCCAACTAAATCGGCTTAGCTTTTCTTTTTCTCCAGGGTAACCCGCCCGTCCATCGCCTCATCCGGTTCGCGATAGGTATTTTGCAGCATACCCTCGGCCACATCGGCATCGTATTTGTCACGCATGGTTTTGGTCAGGGTAAAGGTGCTGGAAACCAAAAACAACCAGCTCGTCACCACAAACCAAATATAATCATCTTTTAAGGGCATGCGGCTCAAGGCCCAACCGGTCAGGCAGGTGGCAATGATAAACGCCGCCCAAACCTGACCGCGCCACATGGGCGTGTCAACTGTTTTGTATTGATTATCGCGAATCGCCTTGGCCAACACAAAGCTGGAAGACAAACAAAAGAAGAAACCCATTGCCAGCAACATTTTGCCCTCGGCCGGGCCGGGCAAATTCCAAATGCTATACACCGCCAGAAAAACAGCAATTGCAAACGATGCCCAGACCTGGAACACCCAGGTACCGGTATCACGTTTAACACGCATGGGTTCGCTCATTTCTACACCTTCAAGTTGTTTAGGTGTGACTAGGCTACCACACTTCTGAAACCGTTGACAACAGGATAGTGCGTATAAAAAAATGACCCGGAAAGTATTATTTTCCGGGTCATTCTATCGATACCTTGCGCCTTCAAGCCCGGCGCGTATCAAATTCGATTATTTTGCACGGCTGCGATATTCGCCAGTGCGGGTATCGATTTCAATCTTGTCGCCCTGTTCCACAAACAGCGGTACGGGTACGTCAAAGCCGGTGGCAATTTTGGCAGGCTTCAAGACCTTGCCAGACGTATCGCCCTTGACCGCGGGTTCGGTATAGGTTACTTCGCGCACCACGGTGGTGGGCAATTCAACCGAGATGGCTTTGCCTTCATAAAATACGGCTTCGCAAGCCATGCCGTCTTCCAGGAAATTGAGGGCATCACCCATGTTTTCGGCTTCGACATCGTATTGATTGTAGTCGGCGTCCATGAAAACATACAATGGATCAGCAAAGTAGGAATAGGTGACATCTTTCTTGTCCAGTACCACTACCTCGATCTTGTCGTCAGCCTTGTAGATGGGCTCGGCACGACCATCGCGCAGCAAGTTTTTCAATTTCATTTTGCAGACGGAGGAGTTACGGCCAGACTTGGTGTATTCGGTCTTGAGAACGACCATGGGTGCGCCGTCAACCATAATGACGTTACCAATGCGGATTTCTTGTGCTGTTTTCATAGCGTATTTGCGTAAAATTGAGGAGTTTGAATCGGGGGTTGAACAGCATTTCTATGCACAACAACCCTGCCAAAAATCAAGCTCTCTATTTTAATCGATTTTCTTGATAAATTGAAGCAGATTATTTGCCAAGTCGCCATTTTCAGTCAGAAACTGCGCCCAAGCCGCAGAGAAGTGTCGCCAATTGGGTATTTGTTGTAAAAATTGGGCATCAAAGGCAGCTAAACCAGCTTCATCGCCCCGGTTCCAGGCCAAGGATAAGGCTTGAATTTGTGCCGCCAACGCGGGGTCGAAGCGGGCTAAATACTGGTTCAGGAAGGCTTGCAATTTATCGAGATGAATATCTTCCTCTTGCGGGTAAATATGCCAAATGAAGGGACGCGCCGCCCATTGCGCGCGCACAAACGAATCTTCGCCGCGTACAAAATTCAAATCACAAGCCCAGAGCAAGCGGTCGTATTCGGGCTGATCGACAAAGGGGATGACCTGGATGCTTAAACCGCCGCGCGTGAAGCGCTCACCCACGCGCAAGGGGCGCTGACAATATTGCGCCAGCGCGTCGCTGGCAACGCCTTGTGGCACCAGGCACAGCACGTTTGATGCCTGCCACACGTCAAACAAGGCGGCCACGGGCGCATGCGGGTAGCAAAACAGCGAAACCACCCAGGCATCCGGCCGACTTGGCCAACCCAGGCTTTGCCACCAGGGGCTTTGATCGGCTAAAAATGCAGCGCGTTGCGCATCCAGAGTGCATTCTTTCAGCAAACCACCCGTTTGGGTTGTAAAACCGGGGAAGAAGAAATATTTCTTCAAGCCTGAAATATGGGGCGATGGCGAACCATGGCACGACTCAACCCAATCTTCCGCACTCAGATAGTCCAGATTAATCCATTTGGGGCGCGCGGCCTGCATCGCAGCGACAAGGTGGGCGGGCAAATTACAGGCAAAGGCTTCGATGACGACATCGGCATTGCCCAGCTCAGCCTCGTCCCAGCGGCCAACGGTGACGCCATCGATTTCTTGCAAGCCATGCTGGTGCGACTTATCATTATTGAGGCGGGGACAGATTTTGCGAAAGCTGACGAAATCATCGACCCACAGCGTCACTTGCTGGCCATAGTCAGCGACCAATTGCCGCGCCAGTCGCCAACAAAAGCCAATATCGCCGTAGTTATCCACGACCTGGCAAAAAATGGCGATATGATGGGGAGATTGATCGATCATGATGTGAGTACACCTTGCATTGAGTCTTGAGTCCGATTCGAAACATGGCACCAAAAAACGTCCGAAAAAAAACGCCACACATTGTGCGGCGTTTTTTAAGCTGGCGTCCCCAAGGGGATTCGAACCCCTGTACTCACCGTGAAAGGGTGATGTCCTAGGCCTCTAGACGATGGGGACAGATAATCTGCCCTGATGGCCACTTACGATAAAACTAAGCTGCTAAACCCTGCGCAAAACCAACGACGCCGCAAATAAAAAAAGCCCTGCCGGGCCATCCTGGCGTCCCCAAGGGGATTCG
>JBKJLF010000088.1:0-9698 GCA_046597185.1 Burkholderiaceae bacterium
TGGCCCTCTCCAAAAATCCGGTCCTGCCCAAGACCGACCAACTTGATGATAGCTTGAAGCGAATTCGTGAACAACCGCGTGAAATTTGGATGGTGAAACTGGCGGATCGGATTACCAACCTCTACCATCCGCCCTTTTACTGGGACAACGATAAAATTCTGTCTTATCAAGTTGAGGCAATGATGATTCTGGATGCGCTTGCGCCCGCAAGTGAGATTCTGGCAAATCGGCTGCAGCAAAAGATCACGGAGTATCCGCAATATTTGCGCACCTGACGGGTCATGTTGTTGGGTGGCAGAAATGTCTGCGTCGGCTGCGTGTTTTGCGTCAGCCACAAAAAAAAGCCCGCCAGGTTGGCGAGCAAAATCTATTCCTTGACGGAGATAGAGGAGACAACAGGATTAGGACAGGGAACAAGACGAGCGTGCAATCTTGATTCCAAAAAAAGCGGTATTGAAAACGGTATTGAAAACGATATTGATGCGGCTAATTATGCTCGGGCTGACATTGAAAAGTTTCGCCGCTTCATGGAAACAAATCGCTTCCCATCCACCTTTTCAATGCCCTTGCCCGGCAGAATTAAAAAATTACGCTGCTACAGCTTCTGGTGTAACTTCAACCGCTGCTGCTTTTGCTGCTTTGGCTTTGGCAGGGGCCTTAACTGCTGCCTTAACTGCTTTAACGGCTACCTTTGGTGCGGCCGCTTTTGGGGCAGCTTTAACAGCTTTGGCGGCGGCTGGCTTTTTGGCAGCGGCTTTCTTGGCTGGCTTGGCTTCCACCGGATTGGCAACTGGCTCCAGTTTGTCAGACCAATCGATTAAAGTGTCGTGCAGTTTTTCTGCGCCCTTGGCCATGGCCAATAAATTTTTCTGAGCCAATTTCGACAGGCGGATCGTGCTTTCCACTTGGGCTTGGTTGAGTTTGGTTTGAGTGGTTTCCCAAACTTTTTCAGCCGAGTTACGCACTGTTTCAGCGTAGACGTTGTTGGTTGCTTTTGCGAATAATTGGGATGCTGTGTTCATAGTTTATACTCCAGTAGTTGATCAATGCCACGCGCCGGGGTCACCGACGAACTCTTTTTGATAGCTTGCAGTTTATCGATAAAAACTAGAGGAGGAAAACTAAATACGCGCTTTTCTCTAGAGTGACGCGTCTAACAAATCGACTGGATCAGGCAGGCGAAACAGGTTTGGAACGGGTTTATTGTCGCACCGCATTTTTTCTTAAAAATCCAAACCACCAGATGGCGCTACCCAACAGGGCCGCTGCATGGATGACGGCATACCCCCAGGCTCCGGGCCAGGGTGCAAACCAGGCTTGTTGAAAGCGTCCCAGAATCAGCATGCCAAACATCGCCATGAAGAGCAGCCTGGGTTCAAAACGTGCCACCAGTAAATACACCAGCGCCAAACCCAAACCATAGCCGCCGCCCTTGATCAAAAACTGCGCAATATCTGGCGCACCCATTGCCAGCCCCAAACCCACCAGCAAGAGTATGCAGATGGTGGGCACCTGGCGGCGCGTGAAATGGTGATTGAATTGCTGGAGTTGGCTCAAGCCCAACAGCAATAAATTGCCCTTGACGAAAACGTCGGTCACGCCGCTGGCAAAGGCAGAAAAAGCTGGCAAAGCTGCATCCAGACCATGGAGCGCCAAGGGTAAGGGCGGGGTGTCGGGAAAAAGATTGCCTAATACCGCTTTGGCCCCCATGATTGCTGCGCCCAGTGCCGCGCCAGCCAGCCAGGCGTGCCAGCCGTTTAGATCCGGCCCCAAGCTGCCTTGGGCGGCGACTTGGCGCGCCAGGCTGAGCATTAAACCGACCAGTACGGCAGTTAAGGTGGTGACAATCAATAGCCCTGCCAGCATCGTACCAAGCTGCAACATCAGCGGTTGCTCGGTCTTCAATTGACTCGCGATGGCTTGCCAGTTATTGGCTTGCCCCAACGCAGTCAAGCCAAACAGCGCGATGGTGCTGTACCAAGTGGCAGGCCCGAGCAGGGCTTTGCCCGAGCTGAGTTTGATCGACATAATGCAACTGCCTGCACCCAGCAATACCAAGGCCAGCACCAAGCCGATGCGTATCGGTTGCATCGGCGCGGCCTGCACGCGTTGTTGCCGCTCCCATTCTTCCGCAATATGGATGGTGCGACGCACAGACGCCACTTCATCCCCGGCCAGATGCACTTCAATGCGCGCTTCGCCCTTTTTCAGCACCGAGGCTTGATCATCGGCAAAACTGAATAGCCAGTCCCGGCGTTGCGGCAGCTTGGTTTCTTGCGCTGATAATTCGCGTAATTGGGCGGCACTGGCTCCCAGTCGTTGTTGTAAGGCGGGTAGCACCAGATTGCGCGCCTGTTGCACACTCAGGCTGGCACCGGGTTGGGATTCGGGCAGTACATGAACAATGCCGCGCACGTGGGGCGCGCCGCCTTGCGCATCCACCCCTTGCTCAACATTGACCACCCATTCTTCGGCCCGTTGCACCACATCATCAACAAATTGAATATAGCGCACCTGCCAAACCACAGGCGGCAGGTAGTGCCCTTGCAGGCGGTTGTAGGCAGCCACGCCCGCGCTTTGCCAAATATACTCATGGCCGTGGCTCAAGTCGGCGCGAATAATGGAAAAATGTCGCCAATTGGCGTTGAGTTTCACGCCGCGCTCAACCAGGGCTTGGGCCGCTACTTGTTCAGCTTGGCTGCGCGTCATCGAAAAGGGTAATGTTTGCGCGCTTTTGGGCGGGAAGGCATACCAGGCCAGTAAGCCGGCGCAGCCCAGTACGGGCAAGATCCGGCGCAGCCATACGCTGGTGGCGGCGTGATGTTGGTTCCCCTTGGCGGGATGCGTTTGGCTGGCCGGTGCTGCGGGGGTAATGATTTGCCAGGCGTGATTGCGTAAAGCGGCGGGCAATTCTTGCCACTTGCCAGCGCGCCAACGCGCCCACACTACCCGCAGCAGCGGCAGCGCGCCAATCGCAATCACCATGGCGCGGCTGATTGCCAGACCATCGGCCTGGGTGGCAAACAAAGGTAGCGACATCAGGCTTAAATCGAAAATAAAATGAAAAATAATCCCAGGCAATAAGCCAAAACGCAGGTAAACCAGGCCCCAAATCAGGGAGGGTAAAAACAGTTCCAGCGGGCGCGCATAAGCGGGTTGTTGCGCGTAGTTGGCATGCGCCGCGCCAAAAATCAAGGCTTGGGCGATCAAGCCAATCAAGAGCCAGCTTTTGCGCCCCCCAAAGCGGCCATGAAAGCGCTGTTGCAAGAAGTCGCCGAGCAGCGCGGCACCTGCCAGTGGTACGGCGCGAAATAAACATTCTTCCCAAAAGCCCGCATGCAGCGCGCGCGCAACGGGCGTGAGCCAGGGCAGCGGCGTGGCTAAAATGTCCGGGTCGATCAAGGATTCGGCGGGCGACCACCAACCCCACCAGTGTTGGCTCAGGTAATAAAAGCCGACGATAAAGGCCAAATCATAGCCCACCCATAAATAACCACCCATGGTTTGCCCGAGGACTTGCTTTGAATTGGCGGCACGCCAGAGTTGCCAAAATTGGGCCAAATCACCAAAGGCTCTGCGGCTCAAACTCTCGGCCGCCATCAGGCTCAAGGCCAAAATCAACCAATTGAAAACGCTGGAGAAAATGGCCTGGCTAACACGTTGGATTAAAAAATCCTGCGCACTCAATGCGTTGTCGTATTGAAACCAACTGCCAGGAATGGCGTTGAGGGCATCGGCAAATTGCAGCAAGGCGATTACACTGGCCCAAAATAGCGCGGGTCGAACCAGTACCCGGCCTTGTCGCCATAAAATGGCCAGACCAATCAGGCAGCCGCCCACCCCATACAGCGCCAGCATCGCAAAACTTGCCACGCCGGCAATGGTGTTGTTGCTGGAGCGTAGGGATTCGTAACGGCGGCTAAAGCTTTCCGGGATTTTCAGGCTGTAGCGCAATTGGCTAAATTGGTCGCCCGTTACCTGCAGACTCAACCGTACCCGGCCTTCACCCTTGGCTCCTAAGCGTTGATCGTTGCGCTCATACACAAAAGTGTGATCGACGCGGCCATTGGGGCGGGTTAAAAATGATTGTTCGGCCAGGCGAAACGGGCTGTGTTGGGGGCTTAAATCGGGGCTTAAATCGAGCTGCCAGTCTTGCAGCGCACGGGTCTGGGCCAATTGTCTGGCGCTGGCCGCAGACAGGGCTGGCCCCGCTTGTTGTTCCGGGATCACCCGCACAAAGCCATAAGCCTGGCCATCGGGGGTGAAATACAGTGTCGTGTGGGCCGGGTCGTGTTCACGAAACAAGCGTACTTCCCACTGGTAGACCTGATAAATATTTTGTTGCGTGAGTTGATTTACCGCACGGCTGCCGCCCGCTTCGAGTTCGATAAAATTTTGCGTATCATCATCGTGGAAAAAACGCACTGCATGGCGGTCGGCCGTGGGGGCAAGCTGCAAGGCTTTGGCCCGCTTGAGCGCCGTCTGTTCGGCGCTACTGCGCGACATATTGATGCTGCGCTCCAGGGTTGGAAACGATTTTGTGAAAAATACTGTGGAAAAACCAAGGCACAAGGCAGAACCCAGGGCTAACAATAGCCAGAAAACAGGTTTGCGTGTCATATTGGCGCTCCGGGGTAAGGTTGAGTGTGGCGAAACGCTCACTGTATCAGAATCTGCGCCTGTATCCGGTGGGCATTGATTTCTGTTGCGGTGCGATAAACGGCGTGCCGACAAATCAACAAAACTGATCGTGATCATATCAATATTGGGTTTTGTATGCTTTTGGCACGGATTGACACCGTAAGACGGGCTTTGATTGAGTAGAATTTACTCAGGTTTGTTAATACTCATCAAGCATAGTGGTACATTGTTGTAAATTGGGTCTGTGTGATTGCGTTTTAATTGACTGGCATAAGTTGCGGCTTTGGCGTACATTGTCTGAGAATAAGATTTGACCTCAAAATGGCCTTGGTTGGCCTTGGATGGCGATGCCGGGTGATGACTGGCGATGCCAGTAAAGCAGGAGGATATGTGGTGTTACAAAATGCGTTGCAAATAGTGAGTCTGACCGATACCGGTTTGGTACGTGATCACAATGAAGATAGTGTCGATTTCGATGCTGAATTAGGCTTGGTGGTACTCGCTGACGGGATGGGTGGCTATAACGCGGGCGAAGTCGCCAGCGCCATGACGACCAGTTCCATTTTAACCGGCATGAAGCAACATTGGCAAAGCGCACACGTGGCCGCGCATTTGACCGACCCGACGCTTGCGGTCGATTTGCTACAAGCCGAAATCACCCAAGCCAATCGCGAAGTCTATGAGCGCGCCTTGTCAGACCCTGAATGCGAAGGAATGGGCACCACGGTAATGGCTTGCCTGTTTCATAATAATTTGCTGACGGTTGGCTATTTGGGCGATTCGCGCCTGTATCGTTTGCGTGATGATGTGCTGGAGCAAGTCACGCGCGATCATTCGGTATTGCAAGAACAGATCGACGCGGGTTTGTTGACCAAAGATGAAGCGCGCATGTCGCAGCACAAAAATCTGGTGACGCGGGCATTGGGCATCGACCCGGATGAAGAGGGCGATATGCTGCAAGTGCCGGTCGAGGTCGGTGATTTGTATTTGCTGTGTTCGGACGGTTTGAATGATATGTTGGTCGATGATGAAATTTATTTGAACTTGAGTTTGTTGCGGGTTAATTTGAAATTATGCGCCCAGCAGTTAATACAGGCCGCCAATGATGCGGGTGGTAACGATAATATATCGGTCATTTTGGTGAGTGTGGAACAGGCGTTCCCGGCTTGAGAGCTGCAATAGCGGCGCTGGGCACTGGGTATCGAGTTCGTTTCTTGGGATGAAAAATTATGCATAAATTGATTTTGAGTTTTGAGGGCACGGTATTAAAATCCGTGGCGGTGGGAACTGATCGCTTGACCATCGGGCGTAAGCCGGAAAACGATATTCAAGTCGATAATCTGGCCGTTTCCGGCTTGCATGCGGCGGTGGAACGGGTGGGTGAAGATGTGATTCTGGAAGACTTGCACTCCACCAATGGCACCATGGTGAATGGCCAACTGATTCAAAAACACGTGTTGAAAAATTTCGATGTAATTGAATTGGGCAAGCATAAATTAAAATATGTGGTCGAATCGTCATCGTCGGCGAATATGGACAAGACGATGGTGATACGTCGTCCGCTGGTGCCAGACCCGCACGCTGCTCACGCGCATGGCGCGCATGCATCAACTGCGTCGCATGCGCATGCGCCTGCGCAGGCTGCCGCCCTGGTACGTGCGCCAACCCCTGCACCAGCACCAGCGGCTGCCGCAGCTGCGCCGCGTGAGGCGGCAATTCAGGTGCTGTCCGGCCCGGCGGCTGGGCGGGTGTTGGATTTAACCAAAAACCTGACAACCATCGGTCGGCCTGGTCTGCAAGTTTCGGTTATAACGCGCCGCCCCAATGGCTATTTCATTACGCATGTTGAGGGTACGGGTTTTCCGTTACTCAATGGCGCACCGCTCGGGGCGCAGGCGCAGCAATTGAAAGAGCAGGATACGATAGAAATTGCTGGCACCAAGATGAGTTTTTTCTATAAACCGTAGTTTATTGAAATCTTCCCCACCACAATCCAAAGTACGAACATGGCTTAAGCGCCTGCTATGGCTGTTTCTCATTCTCCTTGTGTTCGGTGTTTATCTCTACTATTATGGCCCGTGGATTGCCTACCACTTGGCCACAGGTCCACCAGGTGGTTCTGTTATTGTTGAAACTGATGCATCATGTGGAGACGGTGAATACCGTATTGTGGTCTATAAATACAGAAGTGGCGCTGGTTATTTGGAATTAACGAATCGGGCAGGTAAGGTTTTTGACTCTGCCAAATATGCAAATACCATTGAATATGGCCCATTCAGGTGGAAGCCAGGTTGTAAAAAGGTGTTGGTAGGGTCAAATGAGGGGCTGGTATTTTTGGAAGTGAAGTGACATAAAAGGCCACGTTGGAGGGCGGATGGTAAGGGCGGTTTCGTCGGTGCCGTGGATGGTTGATAAGAATGGGACTTCATGCGCATAGCCTGCACGCGTTGCTAATGGCCTTGCGCCTAAGCACTGTGCGGCTGTTGATTGCGGACGACGTGGGCGTAGCAAAACCATCGAGGCGGGCTTGATCTTGCGTGAATTGCAGGGCCGGGGCGAAATCAGCCGCGCCGCCATTCTTTGCCCGCCGCATTGGGTCGATCAATGGCAAGGCGAACTGGCAACACGCTTTAATCTGCCCGCGCTGGCCTTAAAGCCGCTAGCGCCAGCCGGGTGGAGCGGGAATTGCCGCATGGCGTCAGCCTGTTTGATCAACACCCGCTGGTAGTGGTGAGTTTGGATACCATCAAAAGCGAACGCCACCGCGAGCATTTTCTCAGCATCGCGCCTAAATAGCATCATCGTGGACGAAGCCCACACCTGCGCCGCTGGCGGGCAAGGTAAGCAACTGCGCTTTGAATTACTGCAAAGGCTGGTCGCCAACCCGGAAGCGGCATTTGATCATGCTCACCGCCACCCCGCATTCCGGTGACGAAACCGCGTTTTATAACCTGCTGGCGCTGTTAAAATCCGCCTTTGCCGACCTGCAAACGCACCACGCCGCCAATGCCCCCTTGCGCATGGCCGAAATTACCAGATATTTGCAAATGAATGAATTGAAGCCGTGTCACTGATCTCACGTATTTTGCGGTTTTAGCGCTCAAGCATCTATGCAAGTTTCAAAACTAGGCGCGCTTGTTCATTTATCAGGATATTTGTATGCAAATAAATTGGAATACAGGAATACCGCCAAGCGTTGATATTTATCTGGTGGTTATAAAGCTTGGCGATAATGGTGGTTACTTTGCATTTACCTATTGGAATGGGCAGCAATGGGATCAATCATGGGCGGAAAACGTCATCGCTTGGCGTCGTGCAGGCGATTTGATTCAGATCATGAATATCGAATGGCCAGAGCCGGATTTTATTGAACCGGATGATCTTGGTGAAATTGTGCGTGGGATTGATCAATATGAGAAATAATGGGTAAAAACATATTCCAAACTGTGCCACTCATGCATGGCTTAATTATTTTTTATGCACGTTAATTCTTCTTTGCTAAGTACACAAATTTAATAAATGTTGATTTTTCCACTTGTTTTGAAAGAGGCACATGTCCGATAATAATTTTATTAAAGATAAATTAAATATTTTGCACCAAGACAAGCAACCCGGATTTGCACCATTGCATGAGGCATTATCAGAAATGGCAAAATCTGGCGAGCAAGCGCGCAAGATACAGATTCCCGCTGATGGAAATTGGTTTTCACTTTCGTTTGATGCAATTGAACAAAAAAAGGATAAATTAGTTATCTCAGCTCGCCGTATCAAAGATGGATGGAAACCGAATAAATTTGATCCATCTGGTAAAGTCTATACGGTTGAGTTTGAAGGGACGCGCGCAGCTTATTTGGTGGGCTATTTTAATGAATGTCATCGGCAATATGGTTGGCCGTATATTTATTGGGATATTCGTTCATATATCACCGTGCCACAATTTCCGGGTAGTCGTATCTATGTGGAAAATTTCTTTGCGCATGCCGAAATTAAGAAATTAATCCAAACATTGGAAGATAAATACGGCACGGGAAATGTATTCAACAGCTATATTAACGACAATTTAAAGCGTTTTCAGCAAGGTATCCAATCACAAAAAACACCGACGCAAATTGAAACAGATTGGTCGCGTGGCATGATGGAAAGTTTGGGATTTCGCCATGTTGAAGCGTTCGATAAGGGCTACCCCGCCGGAAAATGGTATGAAGTCGCCGTACATTGGACAAAGCTTGCGCAAAATTTGCGAGGAGGAATGAGATGAGTGAGCAAGAAAATATAGCAACAGATCACGACGACGATGGAATACCGCCGGAAGTGGTGTTTTCCATTTTTAAAGACTTGACAAGTAGCGGCATGAAACCTTCCGCTGCATTACGAAAAATCATGCTCGAATACCCCAGTCCTTTTTATAACCCGGATGTGGTGATGTATTTGCTAAAACTGGCATACCCGGATGGCGATATTCAAATGGGTGGTTTTCAATTCAAAATACGGGATGCGAACTATCCGCATGCAGACGCATTACAAATGAGTGATGCTGATTTTGACCAGGGCGTAGCGGAAATGTTAGCGCGTGCGGCACGGGAGGCTGCCAGTGGTGAGGTTTGGCCGCGCATACTGGATTAAATGGGGGGCGGCATTCGCCGTCTTCAAGCCAGCGCGGTCGAAATCAAAACCTGCCTGCTCGCAAAGCCCATTCGTTGTTGACTCATCCTGTTCCAGTACAATGGTTCGTTTTATACACAACAATCAGCGCGCCCAGACCCACACCGCATTACTAAACCACCAAACACCCCATGCCCCCACCACCCGAATCCCCCTTCCAAACCGGCAACCTCGTCCGCGCCCGTGGCCGCGAGTGGGAACTGAGCCTGTTGGCGAAGATGGGCGAAGAAGGTGTCCAGTTCGGCCTGGACGCTCATGCGCATGCCCGTCAGCAGGATGGCGGCCAGTGTCGGCAAGGGCAGCTTGCGACAGCGCGAAAACGCGGTCGGATGGCCGACATGGCGGGCTTCGTGAAGAAATTCTGTTGAACATAGTCGGGCGGCGAAATCTTGAAA
>JBKJLF010000841.1:0-10779 GCA_046597185.1 Burkholderiaceae bacterium
GTTTTTTTATGGCGATGAGCGCCTTTCAATTGATGAGATCACAAAGCCGAATCATTCATTCAAAATATATGACGTTGATTGATGAATACATGCCTTAATAAGCGCTTTTCAGGGGGATGCGCATGCAAAAAGTGAAGCGTAATTGGCTTGATTTGTGTGCGCTCATTTTTTTCGTCCATTTTTTTGGTGCATTGCTATATGCTATTTTTGTTAGTATATTCGCTATGCGGCTAACTGGGCCGTCAAGATTGTTGTCGGGATTGGAACTACATTCGTGGCTTGCTCTAGTCTCTGTAACAATGGCGGTTTGCACTGTGATTGCAGAAAGCGTGTATCGTAAATTTTTGGCAAACTTGGTTGTGAGGTGGGGCTTTCGGATTTGGTTATTGGCGTCAGGCGTGATGATCGTTTGGTTATTCGTGGGCCCTGCTGCACGCTTGTAAGCATAATCTTATGGCTCAAGGCAAGAACCCGCTTCTTCGGCGGATCACAGCGCGGTGTCGTTGCGGTTTTGCCACAGCAATCTTATTGACAAAAAGAATGTTTCTTATCTAAATAGTAGGCTTAGTTAAAAAACCTTGTCATACAGACTAATCAATCACTTACCAGCCCGAAAAAAACCATTGGCCTGCGCCGAAATTTGCTGGCGACACCTCCCGATAAGGGGTTTTCGTGTCAAATTGACGCTTGAACTCAGTATCTGTTCCAGTATTTTTTGCCATCAATCCCAATTATTGATTGAAGACTGTTCGCCATGCGCATTAAAAGCAAAATTTGGTCGTTACCCGTCATTTCCAGCATGATCTTTGTGATCGGGTTGGCGGTTAGCGTCTATTTTTCATTCGCTGCACTGGCCTCGATCAAGGCAACCGAAGAGATTGATTACCCGGTACTGGCGCAAGCCAAAGCGCTGACCCTCGAAGTGCAGGCGCTGGTAGACAGCTTCAAGGAAGCGGTCTCGGAAGGCGATAAAAAGCGCATCGAGCAAACCGTGGCGCAAGCGGCCAAGGTGCGCGAGAGTATTGGCAAACTGGGCCAGATTCCCGGCCAAAAAGACGTGGCGCAACGGCTGCAAAAAGAATTTGACGATTATTTCGCCCCGGCGCAAAAAGCCGCCAACCTGATGCTGGGCGTGGGCACGGGCGACCCGCAAGAAGCCATCAGCCGCATGCAAAACGGCTTGAAAACGCTGGAAACCGATCTGGCCAAAGTCAATACCACCTCCCAACAACAATTTACCCGTGGCATTGGCCAAAGCAATGAAAGCGTACGCAAAATTCTGCTGACCATTATTCTGGTCGCGGTCATCGTGATCTTGTCCACCGCTGGCATCGCTTTCTTTGTCATCCGCGCGATCTGGCACGAACTGGGCGGCGAACCGGAATACGCGCTGGATATCGCCCGCGCTGTGGCCGACGGCGATTTGAGCTTGCAAATCACGGTATCGAGCGATGGCTCGCACAGCTTGCTGGGCGCACTCAAAGAAATGCAGCACAAACTGCAGGCGATGATGTCCGGCATCAAAGAATCGGCCGATACCATCAAACACGCCAGCGCAGAAATTGCCACAGGCAATGCCGACTTGTCCAACCGCACCGAGAGTCAGGCCAGCAGCCTGGAAGAAACCGCCAGCTCGATGGAAAACCTGACCGATACCGTGCGCCAAAACGCGCAAAACTCGAATCAGGCCAACCAACTGGTGCAAACCGCGGCGAGTATTGCAACGCGCGGTGGTGCGGTGGTGGGCGAAGTGGTGCACACCATGGGCGGCATTAACGAGGCGTCGCGAAAAATTGTGGACATCATTGGTGTGATCGACGGCATTGCCTTCCAAACCAATATTCTGGCCCTGAATGCGGCAGTGGAAGCCGCGCGCGCCGGCGAGCAAGGGCGCGGTTTTGCGGTGGTGGCATCTGAAGTGCGTAACCTGGCGCAACGCTCGGCCTCGGCCGCCAAAGAAATCAAAACCCTGATCAACGATTCGGTGGAACAAGTGGCGCGCGGCTCCAAACTGGTGGATCAAGCTGGCCAAACCATGGAAGAAGTGGTCACCTCGGTCAACCGCGTCATGGCCATCACCACAGAAATCAGCGCTGCCAGCCACGAGCAAAGCGCAGGGATTCAGGAAGTCTCGCTGGCCATCTCCCAAATGGATGACATGACGCAGCAAAATTCCGCGCTGGTGGAACAGGCAGCGGCGGCGGCCGAATCGCTAAAAGTACAAACGGCAAATTTGGCGCGCCTGCTGTCGGCCTTCAAACTGGCCGGGCCAGCGCCCTCAGCGCCCGCAACCACATCCATACGACGCTTGCGATGACCGAACTCGCATCACATCTGCAAAATGGGGACTTGTTTTTCAACGATTCATGGCAATACGATCAGGAGTACGCGATGAACCTTAAATTAATGAAGCTTGTGCTGACGCTGGCAGGCAGTGTATTTTGTTACTCGGCATGGGCAGAGATTGTGCTCGTGGTGAATCCCAAAAATCCGACGGGTAACTTGACTGCAGAACAAGTGTCGCAATTTTATCTCGGCATCTCCAACAGCTTTGTACCGGTGGATCAAACTGAGAGTTCGCCCTTGCGCGCCGAATTTTACCGCAAGGTGACGCAACGCGAACCGGGCCAGGTGCGGGCGATCTGGGCCAAGCTGACCTTCACCGGCAAAGCGCGGCCACCGAAAGAATATGGGTCTGACGAGGAAGTGAAAAAAGCGGTAGCCGCCGACCCGAATGGCATCGGCTACATTGCCAAAAGTTCAGTCGATGCCAGCATCAAGGTGGTCATGTCGGTGCCCTGATGTCATGTGTTATTACCCATGTCCCCATTGCTGTACCCTGGCTACCGATTGCCCAGGCTTGAATCAAGGAGAGAAGTAATGAAACCGATTTTCTCAATCTATCTGTTGGCGCTCTTACCCGGCATGGCCCATGCAGTCAACCTCGACGACAGCGGCTCCCTGACCCTGACCGGCTTTTACAGCCTGACCGGGGCAAAGGTCTTAAGCGGTTCGGCGCAGGGCAGCTCGGCCCCCTGGCAGTATCAAAGCTGGAAATGCCCTTGCACCATCCAGAACTGGGAATACACGGGTGTGTATCAAAAGGAAAAAGGCTGGCAGTTTGATCAGGAATCGCTGCTCGGGGTGCAGATCAAAAAAGAATTCACCCCCAGCTTTTATGCGACCACGCAATTGGTGACGCGTGCGCTCAACCCCAATTACGGTTCGCGCCCAACCATCGATTGGGCCTACCTGTCCTGGAGTCCGTTCAAGGAAGAACCCGGCCTCACCTTTCAAGCCGGACGTTTGCGCATCCCCTTGTATTATTACAGCGATTATCTGTATGTCGGCTACGCCTATCCATGGGTACGCCCGGCCCCGGATGTGTACGGCTGGCCGATCTACGCCTATGATGGCGTGAATGCCAGCTATAAAATGCAATTGGGCAAGTCAAACTGGGCGGCGACTGGCAGTATCTGGTATGGCAATTTCACCCAGAAAAATGATGCCTATGACACGCGCATTTACTATACTACGCCCACCCACGAATCCTGGAAAAAAATCACCGGGGCCTTTGTCACCCTGAACAACGGCGTGGTGGAAGTTCGCGGCATGATCATGAAGCACCGCGATAGCGTATGGCAAGACAACCCGGACGGCTCGCGCAACACGCTATTGGACAATAAATTCACCCGCATCAAGGGCCTGGCCGTGAATGTGGATTACCAGAACTGGATTATGAAAGCCGAAGTGGATCGGTTTGAGCAAATCGACCTGCCCAACGGCATCAACAACATCTACAAATATGCCTTATTGGGCGTAGGCCGCAGCTTTGGCAACTGGACCCCCACCTTCACCATGTCACGCTACACCACCGTCACCGAGCCGATTGAAGGACGCAGCACAAAATACCTGTCATTGCGTTGGGATTTCAAAACCAATACCGCGTTAAAGCTTCAATATGACATTTCGAAAGACAAATCGAATTATCCGTATCCATTCTTTGGCGACTCGAAACTGCTGTCGGTGTCCTTGCAGGGCGTGTTTTAGGCACGCCAAATCACGCCAAATCCCGACAATCCACCTGGTCATGAGTTTTATTTGCCCGGTGGAATTTTCTATGGCATAATGCGTTCAAATGCTTAAACACATCGACTTCTAAACCACGTAAGCTCATTTGCACTCATTTGCACTCATTTGCACTCATTTGCAACTTATTGCCACCTTATTTGCGGGACAAACCATCATGCTTCAAACTTTCAAGAATAAATCTCGTACCCTGCTGGTAGTCGGCGCGTTTACGGTGGCGACTTGTCTGGTTAAAATTGCCAGCGCCGACAATGCGAATGGCAATGCCAATCCAGTTGCATCGGCCGTGCTGGCATCGGGCGCGCAGTTGGAAGTTGATCCCAGCCACTACACCAGCCAAAACATAGATTGGACCGACCCAACGCGCAATCGCTCAGTGCCGGTGCGCTTATACCTGCCCACGGGTGAGCATATGTCCGGCAAAATACCTTTGATCATTTTCTCGCATGGGATTGGCGGCTCGCGCAATGGTTACAGTTATCTCGGGCGCTTTTTTGCCGCCAATGGTTATGCCAGCCTGCACGTGCAACATGTGGGTAGTGATCGCAAGGTCTGGTTTGGCAACCCCTTTGGGCTATGGTCGCGCCTGTCGAATGCGGCGCGGGACAGCGAAGCCATCGACCGCGCGCATGATGTGAGTTTCGCGCTGGATCAATTGTTAAACGGTGAGTTTGGCGCACACATCAATGGCGAACGCATCATCGCGGCGGGCCATTCGTATGGTGCCAATACCACCATGTTGATTGCCGGGGCGGCCGCCGAATCGGAAGGGAAAATCGTTTCCCTGCGTGATCAGCGCATCAAAGCCGCGATTTTGATCTCCGCGCCGCCGTTTTATGGTGCCAAGGATACGCAAAAGATTTTGGCCCCACTCACCATCCCCAGCTTGCATATTACCGCCACTGGCGATGAGATTATGATTCCGGGCTATCGCTCAGGCTTGTCCGACCGGATTGATTTGTATCGCGCTGCGGGTGGGCAAGACACCAGACCGAAAAAAGCCCTGGTGATTTTTAAAGATGGCTCGCACAGCATGTTCACCGATCGCCGGGGCACCGGTGGCGTAACGCTCAACCCCTTGGTGAAAGCAGCCACCCGCAGCCTGGTATTGGCGTTTCTGGATGATTTGCAAAATGAGCGTGCGCACGCGATGCAGCGCTGGCAGCAAGACAATCAAACCTTATTATCCAGTTACGAGCAAGCCTCAACCCAGTAGGCACGGCTAGAGGGTGGCGTAAATCAATTTCAAGCCAAAACCACCCATCAGCAAACCTGACACTTTATTAAACGGCGCGCGGTAGTGGTTGTAGCCCGCCTGAATCCGTGGGTGCGAAAACGCCAATGCCAAGAACAAGTGCCATACCACCGCATTCAGGTAAACCAGCGCCACGGCACTGGCCAGCATCAGTGTGCTGGGCGTGGGCGGCAATGCCGTACCAAATACGCTGCAAAAGAACAAAGCGGTTTTGGGATTGAGCAGATTACTCAAAAAGCCCAGGCGAAATGCCGCCCATTTGGCCAGATTAAGTTGCGGCGCGGCGGCATCGGCGGCTTGGGCGCGCCAAAGTTTCAGGCCCAGATAACCCAGATAAATGCCCCCGGCGATTTGAAACCCTTTGCGCAGGGTGGGATGGGTGCTGAAGATCAAACCGATACCGAGGATGGCCAAAGTCGCCCAGGTAAGCGTCACGGTGGTGACACCCAAAGCGGCGGCACAGGCGGTAGAACGCCGACCACTAGCAGCCAATTGCCCGATCAAGACAAAATTGGCCCCGGGCGTGAACAATACCGCCCAATGCAGGAAAAAAATGGTGAGTAATACGCTCAACATAGGTGTCATCAAGGGAACAGCAGAAAGAAAGCCAACAGGCCGCTTCGACGAAATTGCCGAAGCGGGGGCGATGAGTGTGTTGATTCGGGGAATTGTAATCGAAGCCAGATATTTGCACCAGAGTTTTACCGCTGAGCGATTAATCTGGAAGCGCCGCTGCTTATTGCTGCCCCGTTGTTGCTCCCGTTGTTGCTGGCAACCGCATTGATTGCTGGCATTGGATTAGCACTCATCCCGCTAGCGCTTCACCCCCGTCACCGTAATTTCTACCCGCCGATTCGGTTGCAAACATGCGATTAATTTCGCATGCGGGGTCACCCCCGTGCAGGGCACCAATTGGTCGGCCTTGCCTTTGCCATTGCTGACGATTTCACCTTTAAAACCCCGGCTTTGCAAATACGCTTTCACCGTGGCGGCGCGTCGGTTGGACAAAGCCTGGTTGTAGGGCACATTGCCCAATCGATCAGTAAACCCGACAAGGCTGATACGCTCGATGCTGGCATATACTTTATCCAATTTTGTCATCATGTCGTCGATTTTGGCGCGCCCTTCCGGTAGTAAGTCTGGCAGGCTCGATTTGTCGAACTTGAACAGCGCATCGGCGGACAGCGTCAGCTTCTCTGTCACAGGTGGCGTTGGTGGCGTTGGTGGCGTTGGGCAGGCGGCGGGCTGGCATGCGGGAATGGGCGCGGGCGCAGCCCCAGGTGTCGGCACGGGCGGGTTGCAATTTGCCGCCGCAGTCGTTGCCTGCTGCACCCAATCTTCGGCGATTTGCACATACGGGTTGGCATGTCGCCAGCCTTGCTGTTTGTATTCATTACCGGCATGCACCAGCTCCACTTCGCCGCAGGCCACGGCTTTGGCGGCACAGGCAAAACCGGGTAGCGGTTTGATGGCGGCAAAGCGCGCCCATAAATCTTCGCGCAGTTTTTCGGCCTCATTCACCAGCGGCGTTTGCTCGCCGGGATTGGGCGTGCTGCCCGCCTCCAGCGCCTGCACGATCAGCGCACTTTGCGTGAGTGCCTGCTGCGGGAAGTTGGAGCGGTCATTGCGGGTATATTCGTGCAGCGATACATCCAGCCAGCACTGCGCTTTGGCCAGATAATAATCGGCCACCCGCACGCCCTTGTCATTGAGCGCTTTGATGCGGCCTTGCCAGGCCGTATAGGCGGCGTAATCCGCGACGATGGCTTGATCGCTGTTGCGCTGGGCTGGCGCGTTCAGGTCGGCAGCTTGGGCGCTGCCAAGGACAGTAATCAAGGCAGCACTCAAGACGATACTCAGGCAAATTAAAGGCGGGTTGCGGTAGTTCATAACAATTCTCACAATGTCACAATGTTGATTTTTTTCTGCGCCATGGGCTGACGCAGCACTTTTTTACTGGCCGATGCTGGCCGATACTGGCCGATACCACCGCGCCTAACGCGCCAACGCACGATTGACTGTCGGGTCACTGCCTTTGAACAGGTTTTCATCAAACTTGAAGCGCAGCCGCAGGTAGACGCCTTTGGCGGTGTAATCGGCACTGTTTAAGTCACGCTCGCTAAAGCCGGTGCGGTTGTAACCCAGCGACAGCCACAGGTTGGCTTTTACCAAATAACCGGCTTCAATCCCGCTGGCATATTGGGTGGTGCGGCCTTGTGGGCTGTGCAAGCGCGAGGCCAGCAACCCGATGTCCCAGTTTTCAGTAATGTCGTACACCACGCGCCCACCCAACAACCACGCATTATAGGTTTGCTGGCCTTGTGGCAAGCGCCGTTCGTGATTGGTTTTGGCGGCCACGCGCCCGGTCATCCACCATGGGCGGCTGGGGTGGTAATCCAGATGCGTCGATATAATGTGCGCGGTATAGCTCTCGCCCGTGCTTTGGGCATCGTCGCGCACGTTTTTAAATTCATAGCGTGCCAGGCCGTTGACGCGGTTATTGTCCACTGGCCGCCAGGCAAAGCCCAGTTGCGCCCGCTCTTGCAGGCTGGAGCCTTGCGCCGCGCCGCTGCTGTTGTCATGGTTGCGGGTGTAGAGCAGGTAGTTGCGCGCCAAAACGGTCCAGTCGCGATCCAGCTTTTTCGCAACCGACAGCGTGTTCAGCCATTGATCCTGCGTCTGGTTGCCCGGCTCGAATCGGTTGTCAAACAAGCGCCGCCATTCCAGCTTGGCCGAGGCTTTCCACAGCGGGTTGGCGGTATAGTCCAGCCCGGTGGCCAACGCTACGCCTTTTTGCTGCTTGCCGTCAAATACATGCAAATATTCGAGATTGGTGTTGGCCGCCACGCCTTCGGCCAAGTTCCAGGTATTGCGCAAGCCACTGGCCAATTGCAAATCACGCGCATTGGCCAAATCGCTGCTCACCGCATCACGCAAGCGGTATTCGGTGAACACGCTCGCACCCGGCAGGTAGCTGGTTTCTACCCCGGCCACGAAGGCATTGCTTTTTTCCGCCGGATTAAGCGAATAGCGCGACGCCAGACCGGTTTGATTTTCATAGCGCGCATAGGCGCGGCTACGCTCGGATAACTGGTATTGGGTGCCCAATTCGAAGCGGTGCTGCCTGGCTGCGCCACCGCTGCCACCACCATTACCACCACCATTACCACCACCAATCGCGCCTTCGACCAAGGCATTGAAGCGCCAATTGGCGCTAGCCTGATAGCTCAAGCCCAGCGCCAGGGTGTTGGCGTCCAGGTGCAGGTTGCTGGGTGCGGCGGGTGTACTGCCCACGGGCGCAAAGGCGGTGACGCCCGTACCATTGAGCGGGCTAATGGCACTGTTATTATTACCAAAGCCAAAAAAACCGCCATTCGGATTTTGCCCACCCGGCAGCGCGGCGCTATTGCCGGCCACGAGGCTGCCATTGGCCAAATCACCGTCTTCTTTGATGTGCTGGAGTGACACATCGAGCGTCAAGCGTTCCGATGCTTTAAATTGCAGACCCAACCGTGCCGCATCGCGCTTGGCCGCCACCAAAGTATCCTGGCTGCGCAGCGCATTGCCATACACGGTGAGATCAGGCGAGAGCTTATGCGCCAGCTTGACGCCCAAGTCGCGGTGGCCGGGGCTGATGCCGGCTGCGCTGTTGTTAAATTCGGCCCCCGCACGCTGCCATTCCAAGCTGGCCTCCCACTGCTCGTCTTTGTGTGCCAGCTCGATGCGGGCGGCGCGGCCGCTGGCGCTACTGGACAGCTCGCCAGCCTGACCGGATGGTGTGGTAAATATCTGCCCACTCATTTGCCCATTCAGGTTGTAGCTGGTGGAATCGGTATGTGCCACTTCGGCCACCAAGCGCGTGTTTTGCCCCAGTTTTACATTGGCAGACAGACTTTGCAGCCGATATGGCGAGAGCGGGTTTTTATCGTCCACCACGGCCGCGCCCAGACTCAGGCGCTGGTTGACATGCCACTCGCCATCCAAGCCCAGCACCCAGAAATTGTCCCCGCCCTGTTCCACTTCATAGGTGATGCGCACCGATTGCGGATCGCCGTCCGGGCTTTGTGCGGGCACCGCTTGTTTGAACAGGATGCGCCCTGAAAAGGGTTCAAAGCTGTAATCATCCAGGCGGCGCAAAGGCGTCACTTGTTTGATGATGTCGGATTGGTGTTTGTCGCGCACGATGATTTCTACCCGCTCCGAATTGCTGATGGCGTTGTTGTTTTTCACCGCAAACGGGCCGGACGTGCCGTTGGCCTGGTATTCCTCAATCACCTGTTTTAAATTGTCGTGAAAGGCAAAGCCGTTGAGATGGCCGCTGGCCGATTCCCAATGGCCGCGCAAACCGGTGACGCTACGTTGATATTGGCCCAGCTTGCGCGCCTGTAAGCCTACACTGGGGCCGACGCTGCTGCCAAGATTCAGGCCAAAACCG
Source organism: Burkholderiaceae bacterium (assembly GCA_046597185.1). Classification (GTDB taxonomy): domain Bacteria; phylum Pseudomonadota; class Gammaproteobacteria; order Burkholderiales; family Burkholderiaceae_D; genus CAMBDR01. The sequence goes on from JBKJLF010000841.1 coordinate 9,780, forward strand.
GGGCCACTGCCAAAGCCACCCACCGCGCCGGAAGTAAAGCTCTCGCCAGTGGAAAAGTCGCCATACAGCAAATAGCTTTTTTGATCGTCGATGCGCACATACAGGCGTTCGCTGGAACGGGCATCAAAACTGCTGATCGCACTGTCGCCATAGACCGGGTAAAACTCGTTGGGGTTGATGTCACGCTGCAACCTGTCACGCGTGGGTTGATCGGAATCATAGGCGGCGGTGAGCAGTTTGTCGCCGCTAATTTTACCTTTCAGAAAAAACGCGGTGCGCACCGCGACATTGGCTTTGCCCTGGTTAAACTGACGGCTCCAGCGGGTAATGTCTTGCTCAAAGCCGTCGTTGATGCGGGCCGGGGCCAGCGCACCGGCGCTTAAATTGCGGCGGCTGATGATGCCTTCGATCAGGCCCGTCGCCAGCATTTGGCGTAATTCCGGCACAAAACTAAGGATGCCTTGCGCCACCACATTGCCACCACTCACGCGCAGCAGAACGTCCTGTGGTTCGCTCGGGGCCAGCAGGCGAAAACTGGCTTGGCCGTTCTCCAGCGCCAATTGCACGCCGGGGGTCACCCGATCCCGGTCGCCCCCTTGTGGCCCCAGGGTGTCGGTGGCGGCCCCATCGAGCAAAATACGCCCGCCCGAGCTCTCCAGCGTCAGCAACAGCTTGCCTTGAACCGGCTGGCCGTCTTTGTCCAGCACTTTGATGCTGACGCGCAAGGCAGACTGGCCGTCGGCGGGTAAGCCGTTTTTATCGGTCTCAACCTGAATTTGCGCGATTTTGCCATTGTTGGCGTAAGCGGCTGCCAGCTCGCCCTGGCCTACAAAGGCTTGCGGCGCACGCGCCTGCGCCATGCCCTCGGGCACAGGGGCCAGCGCTGCCGCCCAGACTGGTAGCGAGCAGGCGGTGCCTAGCGTGAATGCACCCGCGCATACACCTGCCAACGCACCCGCCCACGAACCTGCAAACGAGCCTGCGCCTGCGCCTGCGCCTG
>JBKJLF010000259.1:0-7388 GCA_046597185.1 Burkholderiaceae bacterium
TAATGCTGGCTGCCTGGATGAGTCACGCTCATCACCCCCCATTGTTTTGCCATATCAATATTTTGGAGTACTTCATGAAAGCTGTTTTCGCATTCTTAGCCTTGTTAGCGCTATCCGCTTGTGTGGTTGCCCCTAATTCCGGCAATGTGTATCGTGCTGGTGAAGCCCAAAACGAGCAAAGCGTGCGTTTTGCCACCGTGGAGTCCGTGCGCGAAGTGACGATCGATAAAGGTGCATCCGGCGTAGGCAAGCTTGGTGGCGGTGCATTGGGTGGTTTGGCCGCGGGTTCCAATATCGGGCGGGGCAATGGTTCAACTGCTGCCGCTGTGGTGGGGGCGATTGCGGGTGGCATCATTGGCAGTAATGTTGAAGCCAATTTGACCAAAACAAAGGGCATTGAAATCACGGTCAAGCTGGACAACGGCGAATTACGCGCGATAGTGCAAGATGCCGATGAAATTTTCAAGGCTGGCGAGCGGGTTCGCTTGCTGTCACACGGAAAAACAACGCGCGTAACCCATTAATACGACGGAAAAGCGAATCCCGCGAGCTTTCAAGCTAAATTCACAACAATTTGACTTGAAAATTTCAGTCCATTTGGTATTTTTTTTGTGATTAATATTGGTCAAAATATTGCCTTATTCCAATATCAACGAATAAACGGTTTTTTGTTGTAAAAAAGTTCTAGAGCGTTGTTTTTAAAACGGAATTTTGTGCGATGCACCATGATTCTCTAGGCCAACATTCTATTCCACACGCCAAAAGGTGATCAAAATTACACTTGTTTGGCATCAGTACTCGGCCAGTCTACCTAAAAAGTATGACGATTTTGCCCAAGACACCCCCCTTTATTCATAATTCCTATACCCACTATACGGAAAATCAATTAGCCAAAGATTTTGCGATGCACCATAATGAAGCTGTCTCCTCCAATTTCATGACGAATTGGATTCCAGCCCGCTGATCACAGCGGGTTTTTTTTGCCCAAAATCTGGTATCCTGCCTCTTTTTCTTCGCTGAGGCATAGCCTCAGACCCTGAAGGACAGCTCATGACCCCTCTTTCTTTTTTTCAACGATTACCACTTGCATTTAGTACCCTGTTTCGTATCTTGTTTAATGGCTTGTATGCTGCACAGGTTCAGGCTTTGGATAGTCCTCCCGTAGCAACTTCCATGCCAGCGAGTGCAGCACCGATTCAGCCGATTGTTGTAGCGCCTCCACCACCTCCTCCTCCACCCCCTGCGCCACCACCTCCGGCCGCGGCTTCAGTCGATTCCGCATTGCAGCTGCTGGCCTTATTCCAACGCGAAGCGCGCTTTATTGATTTCACCCAGGAAAATTTAAGCAGCTATGGCGACGCCGACATTGGCGCAGCCGCGCGTTTGGTGCATGCGGGATGCCGCAAAGTATTACAGGAACATTTCACCCTGGAAGCGATTCGTAGTGAAGCGGAAGGCAGTAATGTGACCTTGGCAGCCGGGTTTGATGCAAATGCGGTGCGTTTAACCGGCAATGTGGTGGGTAGCGCACCATTTACCGGCAGCTTAAGCCATGCGGGCTGGCGCGCCAGCAAGGTAAATTTACCGAAGCTGGCAACTGGCCACGATGCCCACATCATCGCCCCGGCCGAGGTGGAATTATGAGTAGCGATATAAGTAACAAGAATGCCAAAGACGTGGCCAACGGCATGGCTAACGGCATGGCTAACGACAGCACCAGCGCACGCTATGCCATTGGTATTGATCTGGGCACCACCCACTGCGCGCTGGCTTGGGTGGATTTACAACAATCGGACGGCGAACAAACCGTCAGCGGGATTTTGCCGATTCCGCAGTTGGATAGCCCTAGCACGGTGCAAGAACATGCGCTTTTGCCTTCGTTTTTGTATCTGCCGCATGAAGCCGAATTTACCGCATCAGACTTGCACCTGCCCTGGTCAGATCAAACCACCGCCCCACCGCTGGTGGGGGAATTAGCGCGTAGCCGTGGCGCATCGACCCCGATTCGGCTGGTATCAAGCGCTAAAAGTTGGCTGTGTCACCCCAATGTGGATAGGCGCGGCCCGATTTTACCGCACGACGCGCCCGCCGAAATTGAGCGGGTTTCGCCCTTGTTGGCCTCCAGCCATTATCTTGGCCATATGCGCCGGGCCTGGGATGCGGCTTACCCTGAGCATCCATTTGACAAACAAGAAATCACCATCACCATTCCCGCGTCGTTCGACCCGGCTGCGCGCGAGTTGACGCTGGAAGCGGCGAATCTGGCAGGCTACCCCGGTTTGACGCTATTGGAAGAGCCGCAAGCTGCGCTTTACCACTGGATTGCCGCTTCGCAGGGCAAGTGGCGCAAACAGGTGCAAGCCAATGACATTATTCTGGTCATCGACGTAGGCGGTGGCACCTCGGACTTTTCTTTGATTGCCGTGCTGGAGCAAGACGGCCAACTCGAATTACACCGGGTTGCGGTGGGCGAGCATATCTTGCTCGGTGGCGACAATATGGATTTGACCCTGGCGCATGTAGTGGCAGCCAAGCTGGCGCAAGCGCAAACCAAGCTGGACGCCTGGCAATTGCGCGCCCTCACCTACGCTTGTCGGGTGGCCAAAGAAGGCTTACTCTCCAACCCTGAACTGGCCAGCATGCCTTTGCTGATTCCCAGCCGTGGTTCGAAATTGATTGGTGGCTCGATCCGTAGCGAATTAACCCGCGAAGAAGTCACGCAAACCATTTTGGAAGGATTCTTCCCGCAAGTGGAAGCGAGTGCCCGGCCACAGCAACGCGCACGCGCAGGCTTAACCCAGGTTGGCTTGCCGTATGCGCAAGATGCGGGCATTACTCGCCATTTGGCCGCGTTATTGGCGCGCCAAGTAGGGGCCACGGCCGAATTAGCTGGTTTTCAGGCGAAAAATGCCGGGCAAAATACCGGGCAAAACGATGGCCAGGCCGCACAGTTTTTACACCCCAGTGCGGTATTATTTAATGGTGGCGTGTTCAAATCGAATGTATTGGAACAGCGCTGTCTGGCAACGCTCAACCAATGGCTGGAGAGTGATGCAGCGCCAGCGGCACGCGGGTTAAGCGGGGCCGATTTTGATTTGGCGGTGGCACGCGGTGCGGCTTATTATGGCTATGTGCGGCGCGGCAAGGGCATTCGTATTCGTGGTGGTACGGCATTGGCTTATTATATTGGTCTGGAATCGTCGACGCCCGCCATTCCTGGCTTCACCCCGCCCTTGCAAGCGCTGTGTGTGGCCCCGTTTGGCATGGAAGAAGGTAGCCGCATCGAATTACCACAGCAAGAATTTGGTTTGGTGGTGGGCGAACCGGTATTTTTCCGCTTTTTTGGTTCGTCGGTACGGCGGCAAGATCAAATTGGTAGTGTGCTAGATGATTGCGATGAGTTAGCCGAACTCAATGAAATCCGCGCCACCTTGCCAAGCACGGGGCGGCGCACGGGCGAAGTGGTGCAAGTGCGCTTGCAAGCGCATGTGAGCAGTAGCGGCACGCTGGAATTGCTGTTTGCTGCGGTACAGGGTGAGCAAACCTGGAAGGTGGAGTTTAATGTACGTGGGCATGATGATATCGCGCAATAAGTAAATCAGCTTCAATATAAATGACTAACACAATGGCGCAAAAAAAATATCTGGTCGGGATCGATTTGGGCACCACCCACACCGTGGTGGCTTATGCTGCGCCGGGCAAATCAAAAATCGAGTTATTCCCGATTGAGCAATCGGTCGGTTTGGGCACGGTGGCGGCCCAGCCTTTATTACCGTCAGCGCGCTATCACCCGGCCCCCGGTGAAATTAGCCCCGGCGCGTGCCAATTGCCGTGGCCCAACATGAGTACGGCAGGGGCTACGACAGCGGGCGAACCAAACGACCAGCCGCCAGCCATCATCGGGCGCTTGGCGCGGCAACTGGGGGCGCAAGTGCCGGGGCGCTTGGTAACCAGCGCCAAGAGTTGGCTGTCGCACCCCAATGTGGATCGCACTGCCGCGATTTTGCCTTGGGGCGCGGCCAGCGATGTGGCCAAAATATCGCCATTAGCCGCCAGCAGCAGCTACCTGGCGCATGTGCATGCGGCGTGGGATCATCAATTCCCGAAACATCCGCTGGCCGAGCAAGAAATCGTACTCACCATCCCCGCATCGTTTGACGAAGGTGCGCGCGCGCTGACCTTGCAAGCGGCGCAGGATGCAGGTTTGCCCAAAGTAAGCCTGGTGGAAGAGCCGCAAGCCGCCTTTTACGATTGGTTGCAACGTCAGGGAAAGCAATTAAAGGCGCAATTGGCTGATAGCAAGCTGGTTCTGGTGGTCGATGTGGGCGGTGGCACCAGCGACTTTTCGCTGATTCAGGTGAACAATAACGCCGGCCAGCCGGAATTGATCCGCATAGGCGTGGGCAGCCACTTAATGCTGGGCGGCGACAATATGGATTTAACCCTGGCGCACCTGGCCGAACAACGGCTGCAACCGGGTGGCGGCAAGCTCAGCGCCACCCAATTATCGCAATTGATTGAACGCTGCCGTAGCGCCAAAGAGCAATTACTCGCCGCCGATGCCCCCACCCATACCAGCGTAACCCTGCTGGGCAGTGGCAGCAAATTGATCGGCGGCACACGCAGTATTGATTTGCAGCGGGAAGAAGTGGAACATCTCATTGTCGATGGCTTTTTCCCGCAGGTGGAACTGAGCCAAGGCCCGCAAAAAAATCGCAGCACCTTGCTCGAATTTGGCTTACCTTACGCCAGCGATGCGGCCATTACGCGCCATCTGGCCGGATTTTTGCAGCAACATGGCATGCCCGACACCTTGCTCTTGAATGGCGGTGTGTTTCGGGCGGCGGCGTTGGCGCGGCGTTTGCAGGATACGCTCGATAGTTGGGGCCAGCAAGCGGTGCGTCTGCTGGCCAACGACAACCCGGATATTGCCGTCGCACGTGGCGCGGTGGCGTTTGCGCTGGCGCGCCTGGGCAAGGGGCCGCGAATTGGCGGCGGTGCGGCGCGCAGTTACTATTTATTGCTGGATCAGGAGCGCGGCAACTCGCCGCGCCCGGCACGCGCCATTTGCCTGTTACCGCGCGGCACCGAGCCGGGGATAGAACTGACGTTGCCGGAGCGCCAGTTTGCCTTGCGCCTGGGGCAGCCGGTGCGCTTTCATCTGGTCAGTTCCACTCAGACTCAGGGCCACACGCCGGGTAGTATCGTGACGCTGGATCAAGCGGAATTTGATGCTTTACCGCCGATTGCGACGGTATTGAAAGCCGCGCAAAATCAAACCAATCAATCCGGCAAGCAGGAAGTGCGGGTGCAACTGGTATGCATGTTGACCGAAGTGGGCACGATGGAAATTCATTGCGTGGCGCTTGATGGTGCGCTTGATGGTGGGCTCGATGGTGGGCGTGATCCCCCCCCTGCGCACGCCGCCGCGACCAATCCGGCGCAGCGCTGGAAGCTTGAGTTTCAATTGCGCGGCAATGATGAAGCCGATAGCGCGCCGGAAGATGCCGCCGCCCTGCCCGCGCGCAGTGGCGAGGCGCTAGCCTTGATCGAACGCATTTTTGGCACGCGCGGCCCGCAAGTGAGCGCCAAAGAAGTGAAAGCCATGCGCGCCGAATTGGAGCAAATTCTTGGCCCACGCGAGCGCTGGAGCACCCCATTGCTGCGTCATTTATTTGACGCACTGTGGCAGCGGGTAAAAAGTCGGCGGCGCTCGGTCGAGCATGAGCGTTTATGGCTCAATTTGATTGGCTATTGTCTGCGCCCCGGCTTTGGCTATCCGCTGGACGATTGGCGCATTAGCCAGTTATGGACTTTATTCGGGCAAGGGGTACAGTTCCCCAAAGACACCCAGGTTTGTTCTGAATGGTGGACTCTGTGGCGGCGCGTGGCGGGCGGTTTGGATAGCGCTGCGCAATTGCAATTGCTGGATGATTTCGCCCTCAATTTGCAAGGCAGCGCGGAGGACTGGAAAGCGCGCCCGGCCCATTCGGTGGCGGGCAATGTGGATGATATGTTAAGGCTGGGCGCATCGCTGGAGCGTATTCCGGCGGCCTACAAGGCAGAAATTGGTGTTTGGTTACTCAAACAAATCCAAGCCAACCAAAATGCCGACGCCAGCGCGCGCCACCTGTGGGCGCTGGCGCGCCTGGGGGCAAGAATACCGTTTCATGGCACCGCGCATGAAGTAGTGGAAGTGGAGGTAGTGGTGCAATGGCTGGAGCAATTATTTGCCTGGGATTGGCGGCGCAATGAAGCGGCGGCTTTTGCCGCCAGCCACCTCGCGCGCATGTGTGGCGACCGCACGCGTGACCTGCCCGAGAGCGTGCGCGCGCAGGTGTTGCAACGCTTGGGTGCGTGCAATGCGCCCGCGCAATGGCTGCAGATGGTGCGGGAAGTGGTGCAGTTGGATGAGGCGGCACAAAAACGGGTATTGGGCGATGCGCTGCCGCCGGGGTTGAAGTTGCTTTAATCGGGCAGCAAATACTTACTTGGGCAAGGGCCGCAATGCAAACCGGGCTTGAATTTGTCGCAATTGCCGGGTTGCCGCCTTCGCCTGCAAGGCATCCGCGTCAAGCCCCAGCGTGTACAGGATCGGCACCGCATCCCCGCGCGCGCGAAAGGCAATGATTCTGATGGCAAGCTTTACGCCCTTGTGATACCGCACTTCTGCCGCTGGCAAGTTGGCCAATTTCGGCAAGGTCAATCTCGGCACAGGATGCACGCCTTCATCGGCCAACAATTGCAACAAGGCAGCCTTTGCTGAGCCATGAAACATCGCATCGTAACTACCATCAACCCAAATTTTCGCACTACCCTGCAAGTTAATTGCCAGCCCGTGCTGTGGCGCGGGGGGGAAGGTTTTCAATAGTGTGCAGCCCAGGCAGCAATGTGAGGTGGTAGCCGTATTCAGGATTGGTGTATTGCTGTTGGGGCGCGCTGGCCAATAGTGCGCAGAGGAAAAGAGAAAATAGTGGCAGTTTCATTCTTTCACACCACACGCCTGCTTGAATTTAATCACCGTTTTTAACTGATTTGCCAGAATTGTGTAGTAATTCGGGTTTTCCGTATTGTAGCGTGCTTGTTTTAAGCCTTTGGCGAAAATCCCATGTCTACATCCCTTGGCTGTTTTCAAAACAGCGCTACCGACAACCATTGCCAATTGAACCTGCAAACGGTTGCCGTGGTGGATTCCGATTGTTATGCACAATCTTGGTCTACAGTATTTTCCGCTGGGGTTTCCCGCAAATTGGCCCTGCCAACCTTGGCTACCGACTTCGGCGCGCCGCCGACGTAGACCCAATTAGCAACATAAGCGCAGCGTGCAATAGAGGTTTTGCTTTTTTCGCCGCTGTGTATTAAGCCAAGGGTTTCGGCGTTATCCCACG
>JBKJLF010000616.1:0-2500 GCA_046597185.1 Burkholderiaceae bacterium
CCTTCCAGATGAGGCAAATAACAAATTCATCCGAAAACGCCTTTGAACGGTTATTTTCTTTAACGAGCTTTTCTATTTCATCGAACGTCATAACGTCTCCTGTTGCTGATTGATGTCAAAACACACAAGTTGCCTAAAAATGCTGACTAACGCAAAGGTAACGGGCACACGCCCAAAAAAGTGGCAAACCATTGATGCCGCGCAAGATTGAAACGAAGATACGGTAGGCGTGGCCGATTGACCACTATGTTGGACGAGATGGTAGCACAAGCCAATGAGCCATTGCACATCCAACCGAAAATAAGCCTACGCACGGGCGCATTCGCGCCCCCCTACGCGAGGGCGCACTGGTGCGCGCGCAGGCGACCGTGGTTGAATTTGGCGACGGAATTTACCTAGCGGAAAATGTTATGCCGACTCGCCTTACGTGGTATGACACGAGCGCAAGGCAACGCCAGTATTGGCGGCAACAGGCCGTTGCCATTATTTCTTTTGGTCACGCTTAAACAAGGCCAATTCAACAGGCTTTATCTCAGGTGCGCTAGGGTCGGCCAATGAAGCTGCACGAATTTGCGCATCGGTTAGTTGTTTCACCTTATGCCAATCGGTGGTACCACGCAGATTTTTCGCTTGTTCGCCAGTTATTTTTATAATACCCATTAGCTTAACCTCCTTTTGGTTTTTTTGATACTCGTTTGAACTGTTTCAACTCTTCTTCGGTCGGTAATGCCGAATCGGGATCTTCCTTTGCGGCTGCGATGATTTCCTCATCAGTCAGCGCATCAACTTCTTCCCAATTAGTGGACCTTTGGTCTTCAATAAGTCTTTGCCCGAAATTTTAACGATTGTCATGAAATATCCCTTTTTCTAACAATGAATCAATACCACATTCCACGTCTATAAGCGTTTTCTTCCTGCTTGGTAACTCTTCGCGCGGATATGATCCGAATGGTGTTCCCATGTCTTTCAGTATATACAACAATGAGAACTGTCCCATAAGACATACCAATAACTTGATAACGATCCTCACCGTAATTTTCACGGCTATCAAGTTTTGAAACCCGATTTTCGTCATAAAAAACACGAGATGCGTCAGCAAAGTCAATTCTATGCTTGTTCTTATTGATGCTATTTTTTCCTTCATCCCACTCAAATTCATATTCCATACAGGCAACCTTTATCAAAACCTTAGAACCTCATCCCACCGACTCGCCCAACGTAAAATTCAGTGGCTTGCGCGCTTTTTGCGCAAGTCCGCTGGAATGCAAGGTTAGCTCGATTATTGGTCAACGGAAAATTTAAGCGTACCAAATAATCGCCGTAAATCGGCTAAATTTAAGACCATTTTGTTAGCGTGGGATGTAGCCATCCGAAATGATTTCTCCGGTTGCAGCATCAATGACAAAGCGTGCTTTCGTGCCGCGCATTCCTGCATTAGTTTCAATTTCAAAGCGCAGCACGCCGCCGAACCAGCCACGGCGGGTTATTACTTCCAATGGCTCGGCAAACCCCCATCCTTTCTCTTTAGCACGTTTTCGCGCAATCTCAATTGCCAAGGTTTGATCAATCATGGCTTGGAATATTTCCTTGAGAAATAGATACGTAGAACAGTGCTCCCCCTAGCGAAATTGTACCAATAGCTCGTCCTTCTGCCGTAAGCTGTGAAATAGTCATATAGCCAGCGTGTAGCGGATAGCGTAACGCACCGAATGCTTTTACTAGCCCATGTACGCGCAATTGCCCAAAACCTTCGGCTAGGGCTTCTTCCAGATAACGCAATAGTGCTGACCGCGAATAGGCAAAAAATGCCAATCTCGGCGCGAAGGCGTCGAAATGGGCCGATACGGGGTGAAAGGAAACGGTGAACCAATTCGTGAAAAAGGGTAAGCCGTTGCGAGGTAAGCGACTGGTTTCTTGCAATCGTTATTAGACCATAAGCGTTGGTCTCGCCCAAACTACCACTGGTAATTTGCGCTGGGCGTGATAGTCGGAGTTGATTCCCTGCCGCTGGTGGCAGCCCAACCTGCAAACACGGATAGATTTGTGGTCGTCCACGCGCCATAACTAACCCGCCTTGTCCCCGTAGCAAAATAGCCTGAATCGTTGAAACGCCGAGCAATGTTACTGCGCGCGCGAAATGCTGCCCTGCCTGCACCAAATCCGCTTCGGATCGGGCGTTAATTGCGCCAGTCGTGAAATCATAGAGTGCGCCTGCACCCTCGAAAACTGAAAAACCTAAGGTGACAACCCCGATGCCCAGAAGGATGAGATCAACTATTTCGCCGACGCCAAAAAAGTGGGAGCCAGCCCACACAACCAGCGTACCGACAATCATAGCTAATGTTTCCGGCTTGAGAAGTGCGCTAACGACTGCTTGCGCATGAGTGGGTATGAGCGGTAGTGACAGGCGTAATGCCGCTTCGATTTTATCGGCAGAAGACATCTGCGAAAAGTTTGTGATTGCCATAAATTTAAATAACCTTGAGATAATAGCTAACGT
>JBKJLF010000861.1:0-4271 GCA_046597185.1 Burkholderiaceae bacterium
GCCAAACATAGCTGAACTTGCCACCTTGGCGGCTGGCGTGGCCAATTTTTTTACTATCGTGCTCGCCATAACTGGCCAATAGCGTTGCGGTTACGGGTTGCCAGGAAAGAGCACGCAGGTGCGAGCGGATCATGTCACTAGCCAAGCCGAGTAAAAATATGCCAAATAATAGAAATGGCAAAAATATCAGCCAAATGATGATGAGGGATTGCCGTTGCTGGCGTTTTTTCTTGGCGGACATGGTTTTGCTCCGGTAGTTGGGAGTGACTTGTATGAGGCGGCTGATTGGGCATGGTTGGGTAGGTTGGGTATGGTTGGGTATGGTTTACGTCATGGGTGGTTCGCGTTAATAGACTTTAGCGCCATACTCCGTTTATGAAAAATCAGGTTGGCGCTTCAACTGCTCTGCCGTGGCACTTGCGGTGCACTGGCCAGCCAGCGTGAGCGCAGCAAACCCAAAGCCACTGCCGCATGCACCGCTGCAATCCCGATGGACAGCATGGCATGGCCCGCCAATGGCAGTACCAGCATCATGCCGCCCAGCGAGCCGAGCAACCAGGGCAACAGCCCATACAGCACCAGCATCAGCACCAAAAAGGCGGGCACGGGCCGGCGGCCTGTGCTGGAAAAAGCAAAGAACAAAGCCAGAGCACAGTCGCGCAGCACGAACAAGACCACGGCCAAGGGTTGCCAGATCAGCGGCAGCACCGCGTTCGCGCCGGGTTGCTGATCCCACGACAGCATGATCCAGGCTGCAAACACAAACACCAATAGCAGCGTGCTTGGCCAGCGTGGCAACTGTTGCAATGCCGCCACCCATTGCCGATCAGCCAGGCGCGCCACAATGCGCTGCCACAGCGGACGCGGCTGCGGTTCGCTGAGCAGCGCGAAATAGGTGAGCACAATACAAGTGGCCAAACCAATCACGCCCAACATTTGCAGATGAAAGGCGGGCGCAAAACCGGCAAAATAGCTTGACAACACCAAAGCCAGGGCAGGCCAGCCCCAAGGCATTTGCCGCACCGCCAGCACCTCGGCCATGGTGCGCCAGGCGGCCACCAGGGCGCAAAGGGCAAACAACGCCAATGACACCACCACGAAATGAAGACTGTTGAATTGCCACTGCCACCATAGCACCTGCGCATTGCTCAGCGAGCGAATCAAGATGAACAGCAATAGCATAAACATGAGCATCGGCCAGCCGCCCGCCCGGCGCGCCGTGCTCCCGCCGGCTTTAACCAGTTGCAAGTTCACCGCGATCAGCAGGGCCTGTAAAAATACACCCGCCAAAATAGCCCCGAGGGTGGCTACCGGAACCAGGGGGCGTAATTCGCCCAGCAGGGCCGAGGGCAGCGCCACCAGCAAACACAGTGCGCCGCCATACCAGCCATAGGCACTGGCACCGGCCAACTTGCCCCAAGTCATGGCCCAGGGCCGCATCGCACTCATTCGTTGTTGATCCCAGGTGCGGTCGGTCACTTCATCAATCACGCTGGCACCGGCGGCCATCGTGCCCATGCCCCACACCAGGCCACAAAAAAGTATCGCCCCTACCACCGCAAAGGCATTGTGCCAGACTGCGGGTGAAGACAAAGCGACCGCCGTAAAACAGGCCACCAGCAAGAGCGGCAGAATGATCAGGCGGGTGGGAGAAAACTGTAACCACAGTTGGCGGCGAAATTCGGGATTCATGGTAATTCCTTACGAATGGCAGTGCGGCTGGCAGCGGCGCTGCGTTCGGCTTCGAGGGATTTTAAATAGGATTGCTGGAGGTTCTCGGTGACGGGCATCAACACGGTGAGTGGGTGGCCTGCCGCAACGCATGCCGCCACCAGCGCCGCCTGAGCTTGCGCGTCACCACTAAAGCCAATTTCGATGGTATTGCCCTCCACCCGCACAAGGCGCACGCCAGATTGGCTGGTCAGCCATTGCCCCACGGCTTCAGCGGGCGCGGCAAACTCCAGGTGCAGGCTGCGCTCCGGCATGGGGCGGCTTTTGCCAACAACATCGCCAGCAGCATCGCCAGCAGCATCGCTCACACCATGGCCACCGATGTGGTTCACTGCGTGGCTCAATGCGCGGTGAACCAACACCCGGCCATTGTTGAGCGCCAGCATGTGGGTGGAATAGGCATCCAGTTCAGCCAAAATATGGCTCGATACCAGCAAACTCATACCCTGTGCCTGAAGTGTCTTGAAAACATCGGCCAACGCGCCGCGCGCTTCGGGGTCCAGCCCGCTGGCGGGTTCATCCAGCAATAAAACCTGGGGCGAATGAATGATGGCTTGCCCAATGGCCAGCCGCTGGCGTTGGCCGCGCGACAGGGTTTTAGCCAAGTGTTGCAATTTTTCCTGCAAACCCATACGCTGCGCGGTAATGCGCACCGCCTCCGGTACGGCCGCCGCAGCCAGCCCCTGAGAGCATGCCGCGTATTCCAGCCCCTGCGCCACGGTGAGGTCGCTGTACAAGCCAAAATTATCGGACAAATAGCCGATTCTGCGGTGTACCTCGCGCGGCGACTCGTAGACATCCAGCCCCGCCAGCCGAATCATGCCCGACAACGGCACCTCCAGTGCGGCGATGCAGCGCAAAAGAGTCGTCTTGCCCGCGCCATTGGGGCCAACCAGGGCCGTAACGCTGCCTTGCTCGATGGACAGGCTGATATTTTCCAGGGCGCGAAAGCCGGGGTAATCAAAGGTGAGGTCGCGGACCTCGATAATAAAAGCACTCAAACAATCTCCTCAGGCTTTGCCATGTTCAATCAGCCGATTGTAATGGCTTGGGCGAACAGAAAGAGGCGGCAATGCATAAGTGCAGCGAAATAATGGAGACCAAAATCGAAAAAAGCGCGATACCTGGGATTTTTGTTGTTTTTTGTTGTTTTTTGCCAGAACGATACCATGTATAATTAACGAAGCCCGGCATCATTTTAATTTTTATTGAATGGCACCGCTCCAATGCAAATGACACAAAAAAACATACTGTTCGCCGCCTTGGCCGCACTCGCCAGCAATGTCGGCGCGCAGGCGATCAATGTCGGCATGTTAAGCGAATCGAGCGTCTTGCTCATTGATCAAAGTACGCCCAAATTCCCCGGCACCACCCTTGAGGCAGGCACCATCATCAATACCCCATTGCAAAGACTCTGCGCGACAATTCAGGATTATGCGGATTACCCCAGCTACGTACCCAATACGTCCGTAGCCAAGCCAACGCCACAGGCCGACGGCACCACACTGGTTGACATGATCCTTCAATTTCCCTTTGGCATCATCAAAAAATATCGACTACATATGCGCCCCCAAGTGAGCCGGGATGCCTGCCACCTCAGTTGGAAGATGGTGGCATGGGAAGGACTGAAACAAAGTGAGACCTTTGCCGATACCTCCGGCTTTGTTACGCTGGCACCGTGGGCTTTTGATCCTAACAAAACGACCGTCATCTACCATGTGCATACCGATCCCGGCCCGGTGCCGTTTGGCTTCGGATGGTTGGTGGAGAACTGGAGCAGGGACAGCACGTCCAAGATGGTGGACGCTTTGCGCCGTAAATTTTAGTCAATCCAATACACACTTCAAAACATATCATGGCCGATGATCCCTCCACAGAAAAGAAACTTGCTGCCCAATGCACGATTGAACGTGTCTTCACCGATCTGGGCGCGGCACTCCAGCACGCGAAGACCGAGACGCTGGCCCGTGGCGGCACTTGGGAAGGCGACCTGAAAAGCGGATCTTATAGGATGCGCACCCCGCTCGGGTCAATTGAAGGCAGTTATACGGTATTGCGAAAAACCGTCCGCTTCACCATCCAACGCAAGCCAATGCTGGTGCCATGCTCGATCATCGCCCGCGTCATCGACCAGTTCATTGCAACATGATGCATATCCGCTTGCATATCCCCTATTTAATGGCAGCGGAACAAGTCGTCAATATCCTGAATCACCCATAGAAAACATCCGCCATTATCGACGGCATGATTGAATTGCTTCTGCGCGTAAATGGCTTGGCTCAAGCCGCAGAATAGTATTGTGCTTGTTCGTGCGAATTCCATAGGAAGTTCTGCAGATGCTGAGAAACCTGCTAGAATACTTTTTCGAGCCTTCAAAACACAGATGCGCACTGTCGAAACACTACCAATATCACAGCAGTCAATATCAATTTGGCCCGATTGAGTCACGAGTACCAAAAATTCGGCAGTAAAAAGTAGGGGCGCACCGTTGTATTCTCGTGCTGGTTAGCCTAAATCAGAACTAAATTAGCCAACAAAAC
>JBKJLF010000089.1:0-8463 GCA_046597185.1 Burkholderiaceae bacterium
GCAAAAAATTCGCACCCGCACACATCTGGCAAGCATCCCGGTGTTGATGATGGCAGCCGAAACCGAGCAAGCCGTCATTGAAGCCGCCGGCGCGCAATACGTGGTCAAGCCATTCAATATGGAGATGCTTGAATACAAAATCAAAACCATGATCGAACAACTGGCAGCGCGCCCCGCCCCCGCTGCGCCCCCGATACCCGCCGTGCGCTTGCCGGCAAATAGCAGCACAGCTGGCACTAGCCCCAGCCCTAGCTTCAGTCCCAGCTTCAGTCCCAGCTTCAGTCCCAGCTTCAACGCCTTGCTCAGTGCAAATAATGCGGCGGATCAAATTTCCGAGAAACCGACGTTATTGGTGGTTGATGATGTTAATGACAATCTCGACATTCTGGTTGAACTATTAAGCAATGACTACGTGGTGCGCGTGGCCAATAGCGGTGAACGGGCTTTAAAGGTGTTGGGCGTGGGCAAGTTGCCCGATTTGATCCTGTTGGATGTGATGATGCCGGAAATGGATGGTTTCCAGGTTTGCCGAGAGATCAAAATGAATCCCGCCAGTGCCGACATTCCGGTCATATTTTTATCCACCATGACCGAGTCGGTGGATTTGGCCAAAGGCTTTGAAGTTGGCGCAGTTGATTTTATTACCAAGCCCGCCGATCCTCCCATTTTGCTGGCGCGTATTGCCACCCACATCAAATTATTGCGCTCATTTGATAAATTAAAACAAAGCGAGGCCATGGTGCTGGCACAAAACGCGGTGCTGGAAGAAAACCTTAAGTTACGCGAAGAAGTGGAACGTATCGCGCAACATGATCTGAAAAATCCGATTGCCTGCATTATTGGTTTCACGGCCATTCTACAAGACGAGGCACGCCTTTGCGATGAGCACAAAGACATTATTGGCTATATCGAACAATCGGCCTATAGCGCCTTAAATATGGTCAACCTGTCGCTCGATTTGTATAAAATGGAAAAGGGTAGTTATGCATTTCATCCGGTTGAAGTGGATCTGATCAAGTTGTTGCAGCGCATCATCAAAGAAAAAGCGCCCGAAATTGCATCCAGAAAGCAACGTGTGGAATTTTTTAATCCATCCCACGCCACGGCACCCATGCCGACGATTCCGTTCATTCTGGGCGATGAATTGTTATGTTATTCGATGTTTGGTAATTTGCTGAAAAACGCCCTGGAAGCGGCCAGGAAAAACACGGTGGTTCAAATCGTGTTGCAGCTCGACGATGACAAAATTCATATTCACATCACCAATGACGGCGTCGTACCAAGCGAAGTGCGTGAGCACTTTTTCGAAAAATTCAGTACCGCTGGCAAACAAAGAGGCACCGGGCTGGGCACCTTCTCGGCGCGCCTGATCGCCCAAACCCAGGGCGGCGACATTTCGATGCAAACCTCGGACCAGAACCACTGTACCACCTTGTCAGTCAGCCTGCCCTGCACACCAGCCCCAACCAATCCGTCTGAGGATGAATGAATGAGCGCCGATATCCTGGAACCAGAAATCATCGCCCGTGTGATCGTGCTATTTTGCGTGCTCACGCTGATGGGCTGGGCCATGATGGGCTGGAACCTGAAAATATCACGTGCGGCAACCATGCATTTTTGCGTCGGCAACTTGCTCATTGTGGTCGGTTATGCTGCCGCTTTATTGCGCCCGGCCGGGGTTAGCTTCATTGAATCGTTTCGCTCGGTGAATATGACCGATGTGATGATCATGTGCGCCGTTATCCAGTTTTGGGCCGGCTTACGCGAGCTACATGGCTTGGGTCATACGTCTGCCCGCCGCTATCTGGTCATAATCGCGGTACTGAGCCTGATTAGCATCATCAGTTACTTACTGCACTTGCAAAATGTGTTGGGGGTTGCAATTCTCGCCACCTCAGCCTGGTTTGCCTTACTGGCTTTTAATGAGTCGAACCAGACCATGACCAAGAATTTTAGCCGCCTGACACGTTGGGTATTACTTTGGCCGTTTCTCTCGGCAGCCATTCTGTTTACGATGCGTATTGTTGATGATACCAGTGCCATGTTGATGACCCCCGGCGACATGAGTAGCACGATCAAGATCAAATATTTTGTTTGGTATTTATGGATAGGGTTACTGGCCATTACGTTATCCAATGCGTCCTTGATTGGTTTAACCCTCAATGCCTTGATCAAAACCCTCAATGACCAGGCCCGACGCTTGCAATACATCCTCGATACCGCCCCGGTTGGTGTGGCCATCAGTGCTGGCGGCACGATACGCTTTACCAATCCACGCATCACCGAATTACTGGATGTGAAACCAGGCGACCCTTCATCCCGGGTATTAGCGCAACCGGAAGATCGCGCCAAAATCATTCAGGAACTCAAAACCCGGGGCCGTATCACCGATATGGAACTGCGTATGCATTCTTCACAAAATCAGGCGCTTGACTTGTTGGTCAGTTATTTACCCATCGATTATGAAGGTCAACCCGGCCTTCTGGGCTGGATGATTGATATCACCGAACGCAAACAGGCGGCGCTGGCAATGCGTAACGCCAAGGAGTTGGCAGAAGATGCCACGCACATGAAATCCAACTTTTTGGCCAATATGAGCCACGAAATTCGCACCCCGATGAATGCCATCATCGGCATGTCGCATTTGGCATTAAAAACCGAGCTCAATCCCAAGCAGCGTTACTATATCGAAAAAGTGGATAGCGCCGCACAAAATTTATTGGGCATCATCAACGACATTCTTGATTTTTCCAAAATCGAAGCCGGCAAAATGCAGTTTGAAACGACTGATTTTTTTCTCGAAGAGGTGCTCGAAAGTTTGGCCGATATTGTGTCCATTAAAGCCCAGGAAAAAGGCTTGGAACTGCTGTTTGACATCGATCCGGCGATGCCAACGGCACTGATCGGCGATAGCATGCGCCTGGGCCAGGTTTTGCTGAATTTGGTCGGCAACGCGATAAAATTTACCGAACGCGGCGAAGTCACGCTTAGTATCTATCCCTTCACCAGCAACAACAGCGCGTCGATTGGCTTGCACTTTGACATCACCGATACCGGGATGGGCCTGAGCGAAGCGCAGCGCGAAAAACTGTTCGCCGCTTTTGCGCAGGCCGATGCCTCCACTACCCGCAAATATGGCGGCACTGGTTTGGGCCTCTCGATTTGCAAACATTTGGTTGAATTAATGCAGGGTGAGATTTTTGTTAACAGTGAGCCGGGGGTCGGCAGTACGTTTTCGTTTACCGCCCAATTTGGCTTACAGCAGGAGCAACGCCCACTTGTTGCACTCGACCCGGATTTAAGCAAGCTTCGCATACTTGTGGTAGATGATAATGCCCGTGCCGGCGAAGTCATTCGGGGCATGCTCAGCGCACAACATTTTGACGCGCACTTTGTTGCCAGCGGCGAACAAGCGCAGAGCGCTTTGCAAACGGCGCATGATGCTGGCCAAGCCTTTGGTCTGGTGCTGGTCGATTGGTTGATGCCCGATCCGGATGGTTTGGCCACCATCCGCAAAATACGCCAAAACCCGGTGCTGGATACGCTCCCCATCTTTGTCATGGTGCCAGCACACAGTCATTCAGACTTGTTGGAACAAGCCAATGGCATCCGAATTGATGGCATGTTAAAGAAGCCGCTCAGCCCATCTCTGCTACTGGATGCGGTTTTTTCGGCGCTGGGGCGAACCGTGCTCAACCATGGACACAAGCAGCCGCGTTGGGTTGCCAGCCAGGAAGCCGAACAAAGCCTGCGCGGGGCATGGTTGCTTTTGGTGGAAGACAACCCGGTGAATCAGGAGCTGGCGCTGGAAGTCTTGCAAAGCGCAGGAATACGGGTTGACTTGGCCAACAATGGCGCGAATGCCATCGCCCTGGTTGCTAAAAACAACTACGATGGCGTTTTAATGGATTGCCAAATGCCGGTGATGGATGGCTTTGAAGCGACCCGAAAAATTCGTACCAGGGGCCACAGCCTGCCCATTTTGGCGATGACCGCCAACACCATGAGTGGCGACAAAGAATTATGTTTGGCGGCGGGCATGAATGACCATATTGGAAAACCGATCAATATCAATCAATTGTTCACGGTGCTGGCGCGTTGGATTGCCCACAAACCCGACGCCGTGAAAGCCAGCCCGGCCCTGCCGCCGCCACCCCCGCCGCCTGTGGCCAGGAGCGATGACGAATTGCCCAATATTCCCCGGCTCGATCTACAGTTGGCGCTACGCCATATGGGCGGCAACCTCAAATTAATGCGCAAATTGCTGCGCCGCTTCGCCGAAACCCAAGCCGACACGGCCCAGCGCATTCGGGTCGCGATGGCCTCGGATGACCTTGCAAGCGCAAAGCTGGAAGCGCATAGTACCAAGGGTTTGGCCGGCAATATTGGCGCAGCGCAATTATTTGAATTGGCGGCGCTACTTGAAACAGCATTCAAACAAAATAACCAGTCGGCTATCGCGCCCACACTCGATAGCATGGAGCAGGAACTCAAGCTTCTGGTTGGGCAAATTATAGAGGCCGTGGGGGAGTCTGATGTGATTGAGCATGCGCCAGCCAAACCCAGTGCCGTCGATCGCCCGGTATTGGCGCAACAACTGCAAGAGCTTGCGGTGATGCTGGCCCACGACGACTCGCGCAGCGCCAAATTGCTGGCCAATATGGCTGATTCACTGCGTAACGCCGGGCAAGCACTGGCGCATCAGCAATTGAGTGACATGATCAGTCAATATAACTTTGAAGCGGCGTTGAGCAAACTCAATACCATTGCCAAAGCGCTCGCAAACAAACCATAAAAATCCCCCTGACACTTTTACTCCGCCGACTTTTACTTCTCCCAATTTTGCTTCCCGTTTACTCCCCACCCCCAACTCTTTACGCACTTTTTACGAAGAAACTTCTATAATGTTTGGCGAGTGGTTTTTTCATGAAAGTTACCTTTGATTTGCATACGCTGTGTTCGCCACGGAGTAAAATCAGACTCCCTATTCTCTGAAAAAAGGAATTCCCATGTTGCCACGCTACTTTTTACGTGCCGTACCTGGCCTGCTGTTATTGCCTGCATGCATCGGTGTTGCATTTGCCCAGCCCAGTCACCCCACCAAGCCGGATTTACGACAGGACGAACTCAAACCCCTGACCGTACTCAAGCCGCGTGATGCGGCCACGCCCTCAGCAAAATCGGCCGAATTTACCTTGCATGGCGCTTCAAACGCCTACACCGTTGCAGCCCAAAGCAAGCGCGCCAAGGACGAGCGGGAATTGTCTTACGACATGAAGATCGCCTATGCCGATGGCAAAATTTACAACCCGGCCACGGGTAAGCATGACAAGGTGCAATTGCGCGCTTACAACGGCGAGTTCATCGCGCCGCTGGTGATCATGAAGCCGGGGCAAACCGTGCGCTTTAATTTTTTCAACCAGTTGCCGGTGCAACCCGAGAACGATTGCGCCCAAACTGGCGGCATCAACACCCCCGCACCCAACGGCTGTTTCAATACCACCAATTTGCATTCGCACGGCTTGTGGATTTCACCAGCGGGCAATAGCGACAATGTGCTCATTGCGATCCAGCCGACTGTCAATTTTGAATACGAATACAACGTCCCGGCAGATCATCCTGCAGGCACGTTTTGGTACCATCCACACAAACACGGCACCACCGCCATGCAGGTAGCGAGCGGCATGGCCGGGGCGCTGGTGATCAAGGGTGATCGTTATCCGACTCAAAACGCCAACGGCGATGTGGATACCCTGCTCAAATCGTTTGAACCCAAAAACGGCACGGCGGGCGAAGTGAAGTTGTTGCAGCAAATTCCGTATGCGTGTTTTTCCGATCCGGGCGTGCCGGGCAAAAACTGGGGTAGCCAATATTGGACCAAGGTTAATAGTGTTTTACCCGCCAATGCGGGACCGTGGCAATGTGACGATAACCAAACCGGGTATGTGGAAAACTTCGGCGTACAAGTGAGCAATCCCGCCGGATGGGCGCAATCGCAGCGCTATACCTTGATCAATGGCCAGGCTCGTCCCACGATCACCATGAAGGCGGGGCAAGTGGTGCGCTGGCGCTTGATTGATGCCGGCTTTAATGAAACGGTGAGTTTGAAGATTCGCAAGGTCGTCGATCCGCTCAGGATATTGCGTGTTCTGGCCGATGCCAAGGCGCAGGAAGATGAAGTCAAGGGCGCATGCCTGGGCGCGGAAGTGACCCAGTTTGAGGTCGCGAGTGACGGTTTGACGCACGAAAAAATCATCGCCAAAACCACCAATGTGTTGCAACCGGGGTATCGGAGTGATGTGTTGTTTGCGATTCCCGAAAAAGGCCATTACTGCGTGTATGACGCCGCTTCCAAAGCCTTGACCAATGCAGGTGACGAAAACGCCAAGGTATTGGCGATCATCCGCGCCGATGGGACGGCCATAGTAAATGATCAGGCCAAAACCATTCAACAGCACCTGAAAGCGGCAGCGCAGCGGATGCCCGTTTCAGCCGCTGTGCGCGATGCGGTACTGGCAGATTTGAGCGATGCGAGCAATATGAAGTTGAGCAAATTCGTGCCCCACCCAAGCATTACCGACGAAGAAATCAAGCGCTCGGGCCAGCCGGTGGAAGAGTCGATTTTCTACCTGGGCACAGATCTCAAAACCAACACCGGCCCGGTTTTGTTTCAAGTCAACGAGAAGTCATATGATGAGAACCGGATTGATCACACCCTCATCCTGGGCAAGGCACAAACCTGGAATCTTGGCGTCCATCCCAAATCGCTCGCGCCCACGCATCCGTTCCATATTCATGTGAATCCGTTTCAAATTCACAAGATCACCAGAATCAACAAATTGACTGGCAAGCCCGATCCGGCTTTGGAAATCGACGATCAATACAAGGGCCTTGTAGGCACATGGCGCGATACCTTGCTGGCCTCAGCCGACCATGCCATTGAAGTGCGCACACGCTATGAGCGCTATATTGGCGAGTATGTGTTGCATTGCCATATTTTGGAGCATGAAGACCAGGGCATGATGCAAAACGTCAAAGTGGTATTGCCCAATGGGAAAGGCGGCGCAGCCAAAGGCGCGCATTCGCACTAAGTACTGTAATTAGTTCAGTTGCCACGCGACAAGGTGTGACTGCCCATCAAACCTTGTCCGTAGCCATTTTTACATTAATTTATGGTGGCTGGCAACTGAGACCATCGATATGGCGGCCCGCCATGGGCGGTTTATCGAAGTGGCGGCAGAGAGTCTGGTTGAAGAAGTGCTGGCACGCTTGCAACCTATTTTTGAGGCTTGATGCTTAGGCTGTTGGGGCTGTGCTTTTGTGAGTTGGGTGTCCCGTTAACAGGCCGCCATGCCGCGCCAACTGGCTTTCATGCACCGCATACGCCAAATCGGTTCTGATCCAACGCCAAGGCGATGTTTCGTCGCTCATTTGGCCAGCACGTGCAAGATTTCACGGTCGTCGTGCATGATTTGCTCGGCCAGTTTCATTTGCCGTTCAAAATCGGGATTGTAGGGCGTGATCCGCAACGCCCCATCTGGGGCGTCGGTCAAATACAAGACATCGCCTTTCTGGACGTTCAACTTCGCTTTGGCTTCCTTGTTCAAAATAAATTCTTCCGATGAACCTACCGTTGTTACCTTGAATGTCTGCATGATCGCCCCTGTCTATATAATCGAAGTTATATAGTGCAAACGAGAAGGCGGCAATTATTCATTTGCCGTAGACTGGTTCAGCCAATGTGGGCGCTGTTTGGGCTGGAAATCAAATGCCCATACCATTTGATTGAGTGTTATACTTCCATGTAACTTTTATGGAGGGGGAAAATCATGTCAACCGCAACTTTGCGCGCAGTCGGGGGTTCCGTCATGATGGCGGTGCCAAAACGCATTTTGGATCTGGTACAACTACAAGCGGGTTCGCAAGTCAATATTGATGTCCAGCACGGACAATTAATTATTTCTCCCATTCGTAAAAAACGCTATACCCTGGCTGAACTGGTGGCACAATGCGACCCGAGCTTGCCCTTGTCGAAAGAAGAGCAAGAATGGTTGGATGCCCCTGCAGTTGGGCTGGAAGCGGGTGCAGCCATGTCTGGCGATGACGATTTGAAACGGGCATGATGCGTATCCCTGCACGAGGAGAAATTTGGCTGGTGAATCTTGACCCCACGGTCGGACGTGAGCAACAGGGTATGCGGCCCGTTTTAGTGGTGTCGGAAAAAGGGCTGAACATTTTTGGTTTGAGCGTGGTTTGCCCGGTCACGCAAGGCGGCCAGCAATCGCGTTTTTTGGGCTTTTCCGTCTCGCTCATGGGTACAGGGAGCCAAACCCAGGGGATTGTCATGTGCAACCAACCGCGAACCATCGACATGGCGGCCCGCCATGGGCGGTTTATCGAAGCGGCTTCAGAGAGTCTGGTTGAAGAAGTGCTGGCACGCTTGCAACCTATTTTTGAGGCTTG
>JBKJLF010000368.1:0-11588 GCA_046597185.1 Burkholderiaceae bacterium
TGCCAGCACCTGGCACGGCATGCGCCACGCTACGCCGCCCGCATCACATTCCGCCTTTAACATGCGGATGATGTCTTCGGCAGAATGGTCGCAAAACAATTGGCCTTTATGCTTTTCATGCCAAGCAATGCCGTAGCGCTTGATCAGGGCCAAAAAGTCTTGCGGCGTGTAGCGCGCCAGCGCGCTTTTGCAAAAATGCGGGTTTTGCGACAGGAAATTTTGCGGCCCGGTATGCAAATTGGTAAAGTTACAGCGCCCACCGCCCGAAATACGAATCTTCTCGGCCAGCTTTTGGGCGTGATCAATCAACACCACGCGCTGGCCGCGTTGCGCCGCCACCGCTGCACACATCATGCCGGCGGCCCCTGCACCGATTACGGCCACATCAAACGAGGGCGGCATGCAGCAACTCCAAAGCCTGGCGCAGTTTTTGGTCGTCCATTTCCAGCAGCATATCGCCGATAGTCCATTCAAACATGCAGTAGCCGGGCAGGGCAGTATCATTGGCATGGCCAAACACCCAGATGCCGTGTTCGCGCGCAATCTGGTTGCGCACCTCGGTTGCGCGCTCACGCGTAACAGGTAAGTGCAAATGCAGCATATTCGCTTGCGGCTGGGCCGGATTGCAAATGAAACGCGGAAAGCGCGCCAATTCCTGATATAGCCATTGGGTGCGCGCAAACAGCCTGGGCAATAAGGCCAGCCGCTGATCAAACTGCATCGCCGCTGCCACCACATACGGCGTGCGCCGCGCCACATTGCCGCCTTGCCTTTGCATCCATACCCGTACCTGATCAATGAGGGTTTGTGGCCCCAACAACATGGCCCCACCCAAACCGCCAATGCCTTTGTAAAGCGAGACGTAGACGCTGTTAAAGCCGGCAGCAATTTCATGCAATGGGCGGCCAAAGCCGGCTTGCGCTTCCCACAGGCGCGCGCCGTCCATGTGCAGGTGGATGTTTTTTTGCTGGCAATATGCCTTGATCTCGTTCAATTGCTCCCAGCTTGGGAGTTGCCCACCAATTTCGCGCATCGGCAATTCATATTGCACCGCCGATAGTGGTTCGGGACAATCCTGAATGTCTTTCACCGTCCAGGGCCGATGCGCGTTGCCAATGCGCAGCGCCGTAAAGTGTTGTAATAATTCGTGGTTGCTCTGTTCATGCACAACAATGTGCGAAGTTGGGTGCAAGCCGACCAGGCGGCTGTTGCGGGCCAGACAGGCCAGGCGCAGCACGGTTACTTGGGTCATGGTGCCGGTAATGCAAAACAAACCGGCTTCGTGGCCTACAAGTTGGGCGATTTTTTGCTCGAAGCCTTGAATTAGTTCGCCTTCGCCGTACACATCGTGCTGCACATTGTTGGCTTCGCACCACTGCGCCATGGCGTGGAAATGTTCGGCGGGGCTAGCTTGCCGATTGCCCGCCAGTACGGTGTGGCAGCTCAGGCGGAGGGAGGTGGTTTCTGCGGGTGTCACAATAGTGCTCCTTGGGGGGTATTCAATGGCAAGCCGCAATTCTACCCGAATCCGTGCAGATGGAACCATTAGCACATGCTGCTGCATAATGTTGTCATCGGTTATCATCGCTCGTTCGCCTTTTTTAAACACATCCGCCCCTATGAATTTAAGCCAATCCGCCAGTCCAGGCGCCAGTACCGAACGGGCCGCCTTGCCGGAGGCGCTGCTGCAAGCATTCATGCAACTTTTGTGGTAGCCTCAGGCAGCTATTAGTTTGAGTGATGGCGAGAATGAGTTTGCTGTATCGTAAAAATACCGTAGGCCACTTGATTTATGGTAATTCGAAAACAAAGGGGTTACACTATGGCGTCCTAAGATTCAAACGGTCGATTCAAACGGTCGATTCAAACGGTTATTTGCAGGATTAATCAGACTGGAGAAATGTTTTGGAAGCCTCATCAGAAGTGGGAAAAACCGCCAGGCCGCGCATCATTATCGTTGGTGGTGGCGCAGGTGGCTTGGAATTGGCAGTGCGTTTGGGCAAGAAGCTCGGCAAAAAAGGCAAAGCCGATATTTTTCTAATCGATGCCTCGCGCACCCATTTATGGAAACCCCTATTGCATCAAGTGGCCGCTGGCACGCTGGACAGTTATGCCGATGAAATTGAATATCTCGATCTGGCGCATAAACATCATTTCAAATTTTTACTTGGACGCATGGATGGTCTTTCGCGTCAACACAAGCAAGTTTTTTTAGCCCCCAGTTATGACGAAGATGGCGTCGAAGTATTGCCGCGTCAAGCCATCACTTACGATACTCTGGTCTTGGCGCTGGGCAGCCAAACCAATGATTTTGCCACGCCCGGTGCCAAAGAGCATTGCATTATGCTCGATACCCCCGAGGCGGCGCAGCGCTTTCATCAGCGTTTGATCAATTCTTGCCTGCGTGCGCAGGGCCTGGGCAATGCGCCCGGTGCGGGGCGCTTCACCGTCACCATTATTGGCGGCGGTGCCACTGGGGTGGAATTATCGGCGGAATTGCATATGATGACGCGTATTTTAAGCAGCTATGGCATGCTTAATTTTCACCCGGAAAAAGACTTGAAAATCGTCATCGTCGATGCCGCGCCGCGCCTGTTGCAAGCCTTGCCCGAGCGTTTGTCCAGTGCGGTGGCACGGGAATTACGCAAGCTCGATATTGAAGTCCACACCAATGAAAAAGTGGTGCAGGTATCCAAAGAAGGCGTGTTGATGGCCAGCGGTAAATTCATTCCCAGCGGCATTGTGGTGTGGGCCGCCGGCATCAAGGCCCCGGATTTCATGCGTGAGCTGGATGGTTTGGAGAGTAACCGCATCAACCAGGTGGTGGTGCAGCAAAACCTGCAAAGCACGCGTGATCCGGCCATTTTCGCCATGGGCGATTGCGCTGCGTGCCCACAAGGCGAGGGGAGGCCCAATGTGCCGCCACGGGCGCAATCGGCACATCAGCAGGCGGCGCTATTGGCAAAATCGTTGGTGCGCCAACTGCAGGGTAAAAGCTTGCTCGATTTTACTTATCAGGATTATGGTTCACTGGTGTCGCTGGGGCATTACAGCACCATCGGCAGTTTGATGGGCTCGATTGCCAGCGGCTCGCTGTTTATTGAAGGCGTGCTGGCGGGGTGGATGTATTGGTGGCTGCATAAGCACCACCAGATTGCGGTGAATGGCTGGTTTTATACCTGGCTGACGACTTGGGCGGAAACGATTAATCGGGTCAGGAAGCCACGGATCAAGTTGCATTAAGTGTGTTCCTCATTGCGCCGGAGTTCATCCCGGCGGCAAAGGGGGGGGCTTGATTGGTAACTAAGCAGTAACCCTTTTGCGTACCACCCGTTTGGTATGGCCAGTTATTTGTATCGTTTTCTCAGTCAATGCCAATAAACCAAGTAAGGCTTCATTCACTGCCGCAGAAGTGGGAAAGGCTTTGGCAACTTCCGGGTCAAGCAATACGACCGATGTGCCAGCGGCAACTTCCTGATGGAATTTGCCGCGTTCAAGTTTTGCAAAATCGGCGCGCTGATATTCTTTGCGCAGTTCATCTTTATCCTTCAACATATAACTTCCTTTCAGAACGTGTAACACGTCTTGCTTCGTCTTTGTCAGGAAACCTTGGGCCTGTTCAACAAAAGGGCTGTATTATTGGTGGTGCCGATGACCAGATCCAGGTTTCCGGTCATGTTTAACGGCACGGTATCGACTTGGACATTACACGCCCAGCAAGTGCCGCACCCATTATCGCAATCCACACCAATGAAAATGAGAAATGAATTCAATTGCAGGATAACCAACCTTGGGTCTTATCATGAAAAAACAGTTTGCAGCAGGTGTATTGGGTTTGGGTTTGGTTTTGAGTGCTTTCAGCCAGGGTGCCAGTATGGAAAATAGGCCGCTTAAGATGCCACTTATCCCACCATCTGCCGTAGAGGGTATGGAGAGCGCCCCGCGCGTGCTCATCACCAGTATCGGCTGGATGGCCATTACCCCCAGGTTTGTGGATGCCAAGGTGTGGCAGCAATCCAGCCGCCCGGTTTCTGCCAACGATGCGCAAGTGCTGATGCAGCATCTCAAAACCAGTGTTCGGCTGGAGCAAGAACCGACGCTGGCGCGCTGTCACTTTGCGCCGGGGTTTCAAATCACTTTTTTTGACGACCAAGCCCGTGTGCTCGAATCTTTATTGATTTGTTTGAATTGTGACGTGGTGGCCATGGGGGATCGGGCCAATCTTTTGTATTATCAGCGTAGCGCAGCGGCGGCGGCAAAATACCCGGTGATCTATGGCGAGGCGCACGCCTTTCGGCCGCAGCTTATCGCCATGTTGACCAAATACTTTCCGGATGAAATGAAAAAATGGGCTGAATTGGCGGTGCCGGGTGTTAAATCACACTAAGTTGCATTCAACCGTTGCACAACCCGCTTTGATGGGATCGATTGCCGGGTTTTGGTTGACATGTAGCGTCAGTGTAGCTACACTGCGGATCAATTACATCACTTTCGAGAATGCCATGATCAAAGATACCGACGTAAGGGCCAGAGTTGCGCTTGAAGACAAGGAAGTTGCTACTGCCGTTTTGAAAGAAATTGGCCTCACCATTTCCGATCTGCTCAGAATGGCAATCAAACAAACTGCCAAGCTAAAAAGGCTGCCATTTGACACCACGCTCTCGGAAGAAAGTTTGGCCGCCATCCATGAAGTGGAAAGCGGCCGCGCAAAAAAGGTGTCGCACCGGATCGATCTCGATTTGCCCACAGGCAAACCTGGCATTGCAAAAAATTGAGATATTGTCGCGATGAGAGACCTGTATCAAACATCCCGCTTTGAAAAAGACCTCGAACGGCTGTTGAAAAGTGCGGCCAGTAGGAATGAAGCAGCAAAAGTGAAAGAAGAATTGGCTTTGGTGATTGGTCGCCTGATTTTTGATGTTGCCTTGGAGCGAAGGCATGGTGATCATGAGCTGATGGGTGAATGGCAAGGCTTTCGGGATTGCCATGTATTTAACGATCTGGTGTTAATTTACCGAAAATATAACAAGAATGCGCCACATAAAACCTATGGTGCGAATGCCTTGATTTTGGCCAGAATTGGCAGTCATTCCGAGTTGGATTTGTGACATGGGTAGTAATGTCGGCATAAGACTTCATTCTCTGCCGCACAAGTGGGAAAGGCTTTGGTAGTTTTGGCCGCTTTGGGGAAAGTGATACAACCGCTGTGCTAATGGCAACTTCCTGATGGAATTTTCCCCGTTTCAGTTTTGCAAAATCGGCGCGCTGATATTGTTTGCGTAATTCATCTTTACTCTTCAACATATTTTCGGAAGGAAGCGTCTGAAACATGCCAATAATAGTTGGTATGTTTCAGATTCTTTTGAGTTGCTAATTTATGGTTACAGGCAAAATTTTATATAACTTTTGGCTTGTCCTTGGCTGTATAGTCCACAAGCACTATCGCTACGGGTTCGAACACGGACATATGAACCGCAACCGGCAGACAAGTCATAAAAATTGTTCCTTTCGCTATAAATTAGCCTTTGACTGGTTTAGAAATTGTATGTTGTAGAAATCGTCGTACTGTTGCCACTGGCATCAAATACTTTGGCTATGACCTCCCGTAATCCTCGCCCGTAAAATCCTTCATCCAATTCCAGCGATAAGTAACCACCGGCTGAAGTGCCAACCAATTCACTACCAACATAGTATTCAATTTTGCTGATACCAACATCATCACTGGCAGTTACCATGATTCGATACACTTGGACAGGGTCACCATCACGCGTGTCATACCCATTGGTTGTGGGCGAGGGCTTGCTCGGGTCGATTGCAGGCACACCTTTTCCATTTAACACGTAAATAATTTGCTTCCGAACCGAAATATCCGATACGACGGGTGCCTGGTTATCGTTGTAAAATTTCGTAGCACCAGAATAGGCTGTGCTGCCACCAGAATTCGTAACACGTGCTACCACAATGTGATTGCCACTGGCCAAGGAAGTACGCGGCAGGGCAAACGTATAGGGCGGTATTGAGGTTGCACCAAGATAATTCCAGTCAACCAAATAATCAACCCGCGCAATACCACCAGCGTCGCTTGCATTGACGTTAAACTGTATATTCGCATCGACATTGGTGGCGCTCACAGCGGACACCGTTGGTGGTGTTGCACCACGCTGAATCTCGTCAACGACAAAGCTATTGTTGGTGTAGATTTTTTCTTCAAGTGGCACTATAGTTTGCGTACCCCAAAAATTGTAGATGATTCTGGAGGTAACAATATCAAATTGCACGCGATGCAAATCCACAGGTGTTTGTTGCGGGGTTGGCGTCGGACTGGGCGGTGGAACAGGGTCATCCGGCTCATCAGTGGGGATTTGACGCAAACTGCCAGCTAGGCCGGAAACCAAAACTCTGGACGGAATTTGGATGGTTTGGGTCGCTGAGTCTTGATTCCCCATGTTGATTTGGAATGTCTTTGACCAATTGTTGCCAGCCTTCGCGGTCACATCCACAACGACCGTTGTATTAAAAAATGAACCAGAATACCCGGCATTCGATTGTGGCCCGACATTTTTGAGCGTCAAATCAACATTCACGGGCAGGCCACTACCTGCTGCTCCAGTTGGGCGAACCGCTGCCGACCCGATGATAAAATCGGGTAGCAAGGGTTTGATCGAAATTGGCAAGAACAGGCTATTGTTGTTCTTGTTGGTTTCTACAATGATGTTTGAAGAATCCGCACGCGCTTCCAGATTAAAATTGCCCGCAACCGGATTTCTCCAGGTAACTGATCCGGTGTATTCTTCGCCGGGGCGCAAAGTGCCGTTTTTATCGACACCGTCTGCTACGAATTCGCCAATCAAATTTCCATTGTTGAAAATGCCTGCTTTGACTGGTGTATTAATCGGCGTCGCGTAGTCCCCAATGTTTTTTATGGTGGCTGTACATACCAAAGGGCGGGATACATCGATGTCCTTATTAGGAAGCCAACTGAGATTGGAAATCGTCAGGTCGGACTTATGCGCGCACCAAGTCGCCAAACGATTGACGAAAGGTATCGCACCATCTGCCCATAAGGTTGCTGTACTTGAACCAAGGCAATAATTGAACGATGCCGTTAATGCCGCAGACCAGGCGGTTGATTCTTCTGAGACAGAAAAGCAAAGGTTGGCCTCAACAGGGTTACTCCCAGAGACTAAATATAAGTCCCCACGAACCGGGAATTTGGTTTCGAGGAACTTTCCAGTTAGGCGCAAACGGGCAGACAAGCAAAAGAAACTGATACTGCCTTCAGCATAGGCTTCTATTCGTGCAAATGGCGCAACAGTATAATAATACCCTTTGTTTATTAAGATATCCCCTACGTCGGCTGCGTTAGTTTCTACGCCATAATTGAAGCTGATGCCAACTTCAAATTGAAGATAAAATGGACCAACTGATGTGCCGATTCTAAAGGCATTGCCTGTTGGCTCAAAATCTCTCCTGCCGAAGATGCCACCCTTCGCTTTTAGTTCTGCAGCCCAGTCGTAGACGCGGACACCAAAATAATCGACGTAACCAGTCCTG
The DNA here is from genome assembly GCA_046597185.1 of Burkholderiaceae bacterium. Lineage (GTDB taxonomy): Bacteria > Pseudomonadota > Gammaproteobacteria > Burkholderiales > Burkholderiaceae_D > CAMBDR01. The sequence goes on from JBKJLF010000368.1 coordinate 7,555, forward strand.
CTACGTTGATTCTGGTCGTAACGGTGATAGCTGTCATTAAAATATAAATCTACAAAATTGATTTCTTGGCTAAATACATACGCTTGTGCAGCACCCTTTAAACGTAGTCTCGCCATGTCATTTTTGTAAGATGCTGCCCCCCCCAGCCACGCGGCAGCACCAGCGATGCCCCGTACACCAGTCCCCTTAACAATAGCACTACACAGAACCTTATCGCCGTCGATGAAGCCGTAGTCCCGTTTGAATTCATTGCAGAAGGCATCCTTTTGGGTATTGGGGTCAATGACTGCACTTTCGGCAACTTGATCAGACACAGTCAGCACCAGTTTGGCCAGCGCGTTTGATGCCATGCTCCGCACTTCTGCCGCTGGGTCGTTGGCAATTGTTTGCTGGAGCAGTGCAACATTTTTACCACGTGGAAGCAATTTCAGTGCAGAGACGGTCGCTGTTCGTACCGTGCTGGAACTGGAAGACAAATAGTCTTGTAGTGTAAACAAAACGGACTCTTTGCCACTGTTTGCCAATGCTCCGATAAGTAAGGATTTGTCTGTGTCTTCGTTGGCGAGTTTCAGCATTGAGGTCAGTTGTGCCGATAGGCGTTCACTTTTCGCCGGGTCGGACTGAGCGATGGTGCCCGCCAGTTTCCCTAAAATTAATGTTGCCTGGGCACGAATATCGCTTTTCTCGTGTAACGCCAAATTCTCAACCGCATCCACCAATGCAGGGTCTGGATCTTGCAAGGTGATGGCCGAAATCAGCACTTGTGCTTTCACTGTCGAATCAGGATAAAAACGGAGTACCTGGATCATCGGGGCTTGTGCTTCGCGGCTACCGATCATGGCTAATGCGGCAATAATGGCCTTTGTTTCATCCCTGGCGGTGCTTCCGGAAGCCAAAGCCGAAACAACCGGTTCGATGCTGCCACCTTCCCGTATTGCCTTGGCCAGTAATAAAAAGTGAAGGTTTTTTTGACTATCATTTTTGATAGCCGCCAATTCCTCAAGTACCACAGCGTCTTTTGTATCCTGCTCATGCGCGGCAAAGTTTTGCGCGGCAGCAGTACTTGGTGCAATGGTTGCAGTTAACGATTGGCGATTGGCATAGACGCCCGGATTAAAGCTCTGTGCAGCAAAGCCGGATGACCCCAATATCAGCGTGCCCTGCAAGGTTGCAAAACCGTTGAGTGCAAAACTGTTCAGTTGTGCATTGGCTGATGCCGCATTAAATTGCATGCGTTCTTCCACTTCCACACGTTGAATGTGGTTGCCTTTGTCGAGCGAATAAGTGGTTTGCCCTGTATGTACGGCGGCATTGGGCATACGCTTGGAATGTTGGGCATCAACAATTTCGAAAACACCTGTATTGTCGGCGTATTTTGAATAGTTTTGCTTTTTGCGCGTTAAGGTTGCGGTGTCTACACGGGTGAAATCACATTTGAAGGTTCCCGAAACGTCCTCACACTGATCACTTTTACTTACGCCTGGGCTGACAGCCCGGTAATCGAGCATATTGACAATCGCCTTCAAGGCATTGCGTGCCTGATCCTGTTGTGGTGAAGACGAAGGGGTTTTGAAGCGCACTGCCAATACATGCCCATCGGTGCCTTGTTCGATCAAAAAGTCTTCGAGTAACAGTGAGGTATCTACCTGGGCTTGGCTCCAGTTACCATTCCCGTCTCTCTGAAAAATGCCGACATTGCTTTCCATTTGCGCTTGCAACAAAGTTTTGGAAGGGTCTGCTGGCCCGGCGATGACCTTTAATTTGCCCGTCATGCGCAGCGCCTTGGCGTCATCCTTGGTGCTTGCCAAGGTGCCAGTACTTTCATAATGGAAATTTGTAACGGAAGTGGTATCAACATCATAAGTGTAATAGGCGTTCAACGGATAAGAAACCAGATTTGGATCGCTTACCAGGTTGGCTTTCCCATTTACCGAATCGCTCAGAATTTGACCCGTGCCGGGGCTATTCGAGCTTACGGGGCTATTCGAGCTTACGGTGCTATTTGAGCTTGTATTGATACCGGAGATTTGTGCCACGCCTATTCCGGCAATGGCGACACTACAGGCAATTAAGCCCCATTGAATAAGTCGTTTTTTTGCGGGTAATTTCATTATTAAGCCACTCCATTTAAATTGCTAATTAGAATTGTTGATTGAGTCAATGATATTTCATGAAATTTATGATGAATGTAAACTTGCCTCCTGTCGAAAAAAATGATGAATTATTGCTGCCCGGTTTTGATTGCTTTGATGTTTCCAAGTCTACGCGCCAAAAATTCGCTTGAAAAGAAGCAATTCACCTGTATTTTTAGCATAACAGTTGATTTTTTGCATGGCTGTTATGGTCACTTTTAGGCTAAACTGTTATGGTTTTTGTTGAGTTAGTGCAATAAATTTAGGATGTGAGATGTAATTGGCGCGGCTGTGGCCGCAATGCTGCGGTAGGGGAGGTGAAAAGCAGGGCAACAAAACAGGTGATTACACGCAGTGGCTTTCGATCATATGGGGGCGACTTGTCAGGAAAAAGGCGACACGAAAATCATCTTGGTCAAAAAAAGATCGGCTGGCAATAACGTGTAAGCCCGGCCCGTTCGTATCAGCGATGCAGCGTAGTCATTGGAATGGGGGAGGGCATTTTAATCTCGCATAGGCGGTTATCCAGCGCTTCGGGTGTCCAGAACAGTTTCACGAGCTGGCTTCAATCTTTGTGCGCGGCGCTGCCCGCCGTGCGGCAAATTTCGCTTCTACCTCTGCGGCGGGTACCAAGCGCCCGGCATTGGCTAAAATCCAGCCACGCTTGTACCTGACTGCGAACGGCGCTGCCGCGCCGCATATCAGCGCGGCGAAAGCCAACTACAGCGCCGCCAGCCTGGCAAACAAATCCTTGAAAAACTGCCTTTGCCAGCCGCTTTGATTCAATTGCGGTGCCACACAAATATCCAGATGATCGACATCACGCACCCACTGGTAATACCACTTGCCTTTTCCGAACGAGCCACCCGGCGTATTGGCACTGATCTCGCCACCCACCGGGTGCCGTCCGCTGATGCGCGGGTAAAGCTGGGAATAGCTGGGCACGGCACCATCGTTTTCCCACCAGTCGGCGCTGTTAAAATTGGCCTGTTTGATGGGTGGCACGGCAAATTCTTTTTTGCCGATATAAAGCGACAGCGGTAGCATGGCCGGATTCATCATCAAATCCGGGCGTTGCCCACTACCAAACAGCCTTGGCGTGGTTTGCTCGGTCACGTAGGAAAAATAATGGGTATCCGGATGGGTTTCCCATACCTTGTTATCCGCATACGCCCCCTGCAAGGTGAGTGACCAGTTGGCATTATCCTTGCCACGCAAGAATTTGGAAGCAGCCACTTTATGCAAAAAGTCATGCAACGATTCACCCGGCAGGCGCTGCAACCCCCAATAACCGAGATCAAAATCATAAATGGCATCAAAAATGCCACCCGTGGCCAAACCAAACAATTCGATTGCAGTAAATAGGGCTTCTGCTGCCGAACCCTGATCAATCAAGCCGGTCTGTTCATTGGCTCCCATAAAATAGGTGGCGGTGCTGCCGTTGGAAACCCCGGACAGGGTGGTAATCGATGCCACCCACTCGGCATTGCTACCCCAGCCCCAATAATCGCTTGCCAGCAAATGTTGCAGGCAGCGAATGGTGGGTGAACCCAGACTGTGGCCGACCAAATGCACCGGATGATCCTGGCTCCAGTCGGGAACAAAGCCGCCTTGTTTGCCATAGTCGATACCAAACTGGTCATGCCCTTCCTTTTGGGCATGGGCCAAGCCATAATCGACCCGTGTGCCCTTGATTTGCGCCGCCAGCTCGCAAGCCCGGTCATGTGCCGAACCCAGCGGGCCAACACTTGCCACATGCCGGGTTAGCGCCGATGAAACCAGGGGCGCAGCCCCCCAATACGGAAAACTGCCCAACTCATTAGGCCCCCAGCCCAAAATACCGTGGACAAGAACAACCGGATGCGTGTTTGCCATCATTAAACCCCCTGAAAAAATAAATAT
>JBKJLF010000442.1:0-2929 GCA_046597185.1 Burkholderiaceae bacterium
ACACGCGCTCGCCTGCCACGGGTTTGCGCTGCAACAGCGTCTCATAGGGCGTGCCCGCAGCAAAATGCAGCGATTGTATGCGCTGCACGGGTTTGCGCACACCTTGATTGACGATAATGCCCATCATTTCCGCCAGGGCGGCGGGGCGATCTGCCGAGGCCCCCAGCGCGGTGGCATAGGATGGCACCAGCGAATCAAAGGGATAACCCATGCGCTTCCATTGGCGGTGGATTTCCAAAAAACCTTCGACTTCCAACAAGCCCACAATACGCTTATCCTGCGCATGTTTGCGATGGGTGTTGAATAGCCAGGTATAGACTTGCTGGCGCTCTTGACGACTCGCTTCCAGCACGTCGTTTAAGCTCGCTTTCGGGTGGCTGCGCAAATAGCCAACCAACCACATTTCGAGCGGGTGAATGTGGGCCAAATAACCGCGATCAGCCAAATTCATGTTTTCGGGCGCAAATTGGACGTAGAGTTTGGCCAGGGTATCGACACTGACTTCATTTTGGGAAGCCAAATTATCGCGAATAAAAGTATCAAACTGGCCCAGCGTGCCTTCCGGGTAAATGGTGCGAAAAATACTGGTCAGGCGCGCGGGGGTGGGCCGGATCGACTGCATTAAAATGGCCTTGGCCTGATCCGGATCTTTGCCGCGATATTTGGCGTAAAAACGGGTCATGAAGGCACTGCCTTCGCGGTCGGCAAAGCGGCTTAAATAGTGGGCGCGGCGTGGGTCATCCGCATTGGTCAATAAACTGGCGGAAGAACCGGGCGTTTGAAACATATAGTAATGCACCACATCGCGCAGCAAACGCACAAATACCAGGTTGACGGAGTTGCGCAAGCCTTCACGCAGGGTCATGAAGCGGCCATCATCACTTTTATTGAAATTGCCAAAATAATGCATGCCGCCCCCGGTGAAAAAACCTTCCCCGGTGCTGGATGAATATTTACGCTCCAGCGCTGCATTCACAGTCATGCTCAAGCTGGCTTTTTCATTTTTGAGCAGGTAATCCAACACCCAGCGCGACAAAACATCTTTTTTATCCACCACCACTTGCTTGAGTTGCCCCTCATCCATTACCACATAGCGCGCATGCAGGTTGGCAATCACGTCCAGATAGGTGATGAGGGTGCGCAATTTGGCGGTGGAACCCAGATCAAGCTTGGCCCCGTCGTTAATATCGAGCGGCTGATCATAATTATCGGTTTGGATGCGCAGGAAATTGGCTTGCTCGCCACGTTCCAGCAAGGTGACGCTATACACTACCTGGGCCGGATCACCATTGCCCAACATGCCTTTGCCCTGTAAGCCAGCGGCTTTGGCGCTCTCGACCTGGCGCAAATCACGCAGTACCTGACCCACCGCTTCTTGGGCCGTGGCATCGAGGCTGCTTTGCAGGCTCAAGTCGAGGCGATCCAGGTTATACAGCCGGTTATCGCCCAACAAACCGGCCAAATGGGTGCGCACCGCCGTAGAGGCTTTGCGTGTGACAAAAGAGCTGGAAGCGGCGTTGCGCACCGTATTCGGTTGAACCTGTAATTTTTGCGCCAAGGCCGCATCGCGCAAGGCGGGGGAGATAATATTGACTTTGGCCAGCAAACGCAAATGGGCATCGGTCAGGGTGTTTAAATCGCTATTCGGATCACCCAGATAATAAGTCGGGCGACGCTGGGCAATAAATAGACTCAGAATTTGCTTGTAGGCCAGTGCCATGGCGGGGTCAGGCTGTTTGGCTTGTAATAATTGGCTGACTTCGGCAAAATCGCGCCCATACCAGACCCATAAACCATCACCGATGCCATTGACTTCGCCAAAGCCGGGCTTGGCCGATAAGGGTACGGTGTTGACATAATCGAGCACGATATGTTGCCTGGCCTGGGTGGTGTCTTCGCTGTCCTGATAAGCGCGCAGGGAAGCCGAGGCCATTTGACGTAATTTATCGCGCGTGCCATTGGTGCGGCCCTCGGGCGAATGGCGGTATTTTTCGATTTGGGTGGCCAGGGTGCTGCCGCCGGCGCTACGCTTTTCTGGTTGCAAGCTGTGGCGCAATTGGTCAAATACCGCTTTACTGAAACGCTCCCATTCGACCGCCGGGTTGCGCTTGGGGTAGGTCGGATCAAGCAGCTCCCGATTTTCAATAAACAACAACGATTGCACCAGCAAGGGCGGCATGGCTTTGAAGTCGTTGTAGACTCGCTCAGGAAAGCGCGATTTGAACAATAAATCTTGGCGGCAATCGCTAATTTGTAAGCCGACCTGGGTTTTTTCGTGGTACGGCGCAAAAGCACCGCGATCAATTAAATCCAACATGCCCGGCGACATGCGCGCCTGCTGGACGATGGCATAGTCACGGCTTTTTAAACGCTGCAAAAAGCCAGGCATATTGGCATAGCCCAAGCGCTCGTCGTAAGGGCTTTCTTGCGGAAAACGCATCGCCGTGCTCGGCCCGGCTTCCACTTTATAGCGCGCCTTGGCCGCCAGACGATGAAAAAAATCGGCTTGAAATTCGGCCTCACGGCTTTCATGCCACAACCAATTGGCGGCAAAACCCAAGCCCACCAGCACACTCCACCAAAACAAATATTTGAAAATGCGCCAAAAAGGCCATTTTTTGACTGGTTTGGCTGGTTTGAGGGGTGCGGTTGGCTTGCCTGCCGGGCTAGCTTGCGCTGCCAGGTTTTGCTCTGGCGGTAGCGGGTGCGATGCAGTCGCGGGTGCAGGTGCAGGTGCAGGTGCATTACGCAATCTGGGCGCAACAGGTTTGTGCACGTGCGGCTGCGGATGGGCGTGCGGCTGCGGATGGGCGTGCGGCTGTGGGTGGGCATGCTCAGGTGGGTGTGGGTGCGCCCAGGCGGGCGGCGGGCCGTGCTTTTTGCGCCGACCATAGGCAAACGCTGCCGCACGCGCACCCAATTTGCGAAT
>JBKJLF010000654.1:0-15856 GCA_046597185.1 Burkholderiaceae bacterium
TCGGCGAGCAAGCGTTGAGTACGCACGACGCGCTCACCAATGGCTGATTTATCAGGCAATTTATTGGCGATCAAGCGGGGTTCAGCCCCGCAATTGCGTAAGCTGCGCATCCATGCAACCAGCGCTTGCAAGGCTGCCGCAGTGGAGCGTTCGGCACGCCAATCCGCGCCAAAAGCGGCGCGTCCAAAATGATCATTTAGCCGAATTGCTCTACACCTTGATCCCAGACGCTCGCCACAAACACATCGGCGCTTGCATCCGGTGCGGCGGCAACTCTTTCCCCAGTCATCATCGACGCTGTGATAATGGAAATATCTTGCAATTTGGCGGGTGCTGGCAAATCAAGCGATGATGCCAGTGATTCTTGTCGGCTTGCCATTTCGGTCAAACGCTCTTTTAACAGGGTAATGCGCTGAACGAGACGTTCCACATGGCGGTTTAATACACCACGTTCGTTGACACTATTGTCATCGGGTTGGGCAAGCTCATTGATTTGATCAGAATCGCCACTGTCGTCGTCGGCATCAGTAGTTGAATTAGTCGCACTGGCTCGCCCCGGCAGGAAAGTAAATACCTGGTTTTCAGCGACCAAAATGCGTAAATTTCGACTGCCTTCTCATCGACAACTTCGATGATGTTGGAATTTTTTGACTTGCGCGGAATGTGCAATAGCCGATTTCTGGCTGATAAATCCAATAACTCGGTTCGCGCACGCTCAAGCTTTTCCACCGCTGTTGAATTGGCTTGCAAAAATGCCGAGTCATTATAGGTTGGCCGCAATCCGCTTTACGGATTAAGGTTTTATGGTGCTTATTCCAACGGCATCGCTAATTGTACCTGATAGTTTAAATCATTTTGCGAAAATCAAATGTCTTACTGATCCAATGCAAAAATCTCAACGGGCACGCCGTTAAACACGGCATTGCCCGAGATCGAGTCAACACACTGATCATCGGTCAATTCATTTATATTGATGCCGGGATTGGTCTGTGCCACACGCAGCGCGGCCCCCTCTTTATCATGCCCCCAACCATGCGGCAGGCAAACCACGCCAGGCATGACATCGGCGCTGATCCTGACATTCACTTCCAGCTCGCCCACGCGCGAGACCACACGCGCGCGGGCTCGATCCACCAGGCCTTTTTGTTGCGCATCGAGCGGATTGATCAGCAAGGCGCAACGATCCTTCCCTTTCACCAAACGCTGGCTATTGTGCATCCATGAATTGTTGGAGCGCAAATCGCGGCGGCTGATCAGCACCATCGGTGCCTTTGCAGGCTTGGTAAAGTGCGCAAGCAGGCGCTGTAAATCGTTCTTGATCGGCGCGGGGATCAGGCGAATCAGTTTGTCTTCGGTGAATAGATGGCCTGGCAAGCACGGTTGCAAGGGGCCAAGGTCGAGGCCATGCGGGTATTGCTTCAACACCGCCAAACTCAAGCCTTCTTTGTGCTCGACTGGCTGGCCGGAAGCATGGTTATAGGCGGTAAAGCCCTTGCCATACGGGCCATTTTTCAAAGCGAAGTCCAATATTTGTTCGGGGCTCAAGTTCAGGCGAGCTTGAGTCACACCAGCAGCAACCCCGGTCGCGTCTGCACCCGCTTTCAGGCCAGCTTTCAGGCGATCCATGCGCGCGATCAAGCCTTGGACGATCTCCGAATCAGAGCGGCTTTGCGGCCCATGTTGAAACACCGGTTCAGAAAATTTCGCCACATTGCGCACCGCAATCGCATTGAAGGCAATATCGTAATGTTCATGCTCCAGTGGCCCACTCGGTGGCAGAATGATGTCGGCGTGGCGTGAGGTTTCGTTCAAATAGAAATCAATCGAAACCATGAATTCCAAGCCGTCCAACGCCTGCTCCAACTGCCGCCCGTTGGGCACCGACAATACCGGGTTGCCAGCCACACAGATAAATCCTTTGATCTGGCCCTCACCCGGGGTGAGCATTTCTTCTGCCATGGCCGTGGTGGGTAGTTCGCGCGAAAATTCCGGCAAACCTCGCACCCGCGTCCCGTAGCGCGCAAACCCGCCCGCAGTGGCTGGTTTGATGCTCATATCCACCGCCGGATTGGTAAACATCATGCCGCCGGCCCGATCCAGATTGCCAGTCAGGATATTCAAGACATTAATCAGCCAGTGATTCAGCGCCGAGAAGGTTTGGGTTGAAATGCCCATGCGCCCGTAACAAATGGCGCTTTTGGCGGCGGCAAATTCTTCTGCGATGCGAGCAATTTCTTGCGCTGGAATACCGCAATGGCGGCTGATCTCGTCCAGTGAAAACAGATCAATTAACCCCGGCAATTGATCCAACTGATCCAGCATCGGGGTCAGGTGGGCGGGTTTGGCCAGATCGTTTTGCAGGATATGCCCAATCAACCCCAGCAAAAACAAGGGATCGGTGCCGGGCTTGATGAATACATGTTCGGATGCATACAGTGCCGATTCGGTTTTGCGCGGATCAATCAGAACCAACTTGCCGCCCCGCCCCTTGATGCCTTCCAGGCGTTTGAGCACATCGCCCGCCGACATCAAACTGCCGTTGGAGGCGGCAGGATTGGCTCCCAGCATCAGCATATAGTCGGTGCGATCAATATCCGGAATGGTGAACAACTGGCTGTGGCCAAACATCAAAAAAGACATCAACTGATGTGGCATTTGATCCAGCGAGGCACCGCTAAACAGGTTTTTTGTGCCCAGTGCTTTGCGAAACTTGCCGATTGAGGTAATGATGCCGAAATTGTGTGAAGCCGGATTGCCCCAGTAGCCCGCCACAGCATCATTGCCGTACTTTTGCTGGATGGCAACCAGTGCCGCGCTGACCCGATCATAGGCTTCATCCCAACTGATGGGCAACCATTGGCCATTCACTTTTTGCAGCGGCGTCTTGAGGCGATCTGGATCATCGTGGATGTCTTGCAGCGCATAACCTTTGGGGCAAATATGGCCGCCGGAAAGCGGGTCGTGCGGGTCACCGGCGATGGATAAAATCTTGTCGCCCTGCACTTTGATTTGTATGCCGCACATGGCTTCGCACAGCGAGCAGGTGCGCAGATGCGTGGTGACGGGTTGGCAGGCACGCGCTTGGCTCTCGGCTGCGCGTTGGGTGCGCGCGTTGCGGATAAGCGAGAGCATTTCGCGCACTTGCGTCACCTTGCGGCGCGGGCGGCCCACAAGGCGGCCTTGCGCTTGCTCATATTCATCAAGCAAGAGCCAGTCGGCAAAATCCAGGTATTCGACACCGCGTGTTTGCAGTAGCGCGGCGATGTCGCCCGCGCTGGCCATGTTACTGCCCTCCTCGGATTGGGCCAGGTCAAACAGCAATTGCGCCACCGTGTCGCTGGCGCATTGCTTGTTGCTGCCGATCACGCCGGAGGCACCGCGCTTGATCCAGCCTGCCGCATATTCCTTGTTGGGCGCTTCAGTGGGCGCATCAGTGGTCACATCAATGCACGCACCCTGCACCCGCCCCTGTTGATTTTGAATCACGCCGCGCTGGGCGTCGAAGGGTACATCAGCCACAGGGTCACCCTGATAACCGATGGCGTGTACGATCAGGCCAGCAACAATGGTGACGGTTTCTGCGCCCGGTGTTACGCTGACGTGGCCTTGCGCGTCACGCGTACTGAGGTTGCGCACGGCATGCAGCAGTTTTTGCCCGTGGGCATCGCTGTTAATCGCTGTTGGGCTGTGGTAGAACATGAAGCGGAGTCGCTTTTTGCCGTGCTCCGCCGCGTTTGCCACGTTTTTCAACTTTTTAGCCACGGTTTGCCGAGCAATTGCTTGCAGCAGCTTGAGGTTTTGCCGCATTTCAGCAAATTCGGGCTGTTCAAGCTGCGCAAGCGTTTGCACATCCAGTTCCAGATCCGCCGGATTGACCAACAAATCCAGATCGGCCAGCCCCATCAACTGTTCCAATTCCTTGGGCGTAAAGGCGGCCTGCGCTGGCCCACGGCGTGCCATCAACACCACTTCCTCAACTGCACTGCCCGAAAATTGGGCCAGGGCCTGATCGGCAACATCGGTCCTGGCCAACTCCCCCGCTGACAACACCAGCATGCGGGCGATGTCAAGCGCGACGTTGCCAATACCAATCACCACGGCGGTTTTACCCGACAAATCCACGGCAAGACCAGCCTGATCCGGGTGGCCGTTGTACCAGCCAACAAAGCTGGAAGAGCCAAAGGTGTTGGCAGAATCCGCACCCGGAATCGCCAGCTCGCGACTGCGCGAGCCGCCCGTGGCATAAATCACGCTGGCATAGTGTTGCAACAGCTCGGATCGGTGCAAATCACGCCCGATTTCAACATTGCCAAAAAAACGAAAACGCGGATTTTGCGCAATGCGCTCAAAACTGGCAGAAACGGACTTAATGCGCGGATGATCCGGTGCCACACCATAGCGCACCAGGCCAAAGGGCGTGGGCAGACGTTCAAACATATCCACCTGTGCCGCCGACATTTGATTGAGCAATGCCTCGGCCACATAAAACCCGGAAGGGCCAGAACCTACCACGGCAAACCGTCCGCTGAAACCCGCCATTGGCGAGACGGCCACATCACGCCCAATGCTCTCGCGTAGCACCGGGTAGACCTGCGACTTTTCCGCATTCAAGGCAATGAAATGACGCATCGTGTCCGGCACGGCACTGGCGGGGAAGATGGCTTGTTCAGGGCAAGCGCTCAGGCAGGCATTGCAATCAATGCAGATGTCCGGGTCGATATAGAGCATCTCCGGCCCCTCGCGAAAGGCTTCAACCGGACAAACGTCGACGCAACTGGTGTGCTTGTTGCCGATGCATGATTGGGTCACAACGTAGCTCATCGCCTCTCCTCGTGTAGTTGTCATCTTACTTCTTGAAGCCCACACTTTACCTGCCAAATACGCTTGCAGCCAGAGTCAATACGGCCAGATAGTGAACAATTCCGGCCATTCTTCGCAAAAATAGCTGGGAAATGAGTACTTGGGACATGGATATTCCCATTCAGGGATACGGGCGAATCTTTTGGCATACTGGCGGGACTTGTTTGAGCAGCACGCCACCACTTTGCCAGTAGCTACGCGGCCAAGAATAAACATGGTGCGCAGAACCAGGGTAGTTCTCACTGACATGGCTTGTGCTCTAACCGGACACCCACATTAAAGCTTTAAAGTGGATGTCCATTTATAGGCTTCTAAAAACAAGTGCCTACATCGCAGCGCTATGCTTGACCTTCTCGACATCGACCAAATAAGTGCGCGATGCCAGCAGCAGCATGATGGCCGTAAGCAGCAGCATCACCGGCACCGCAAACATGGCCGAATGCAGGCCGATACCACGAATGGCTTCGGTAATCACCGTCACACCCTGAGCCGCCATCGCTTGTTTGGCAAAGAAATCCGACAAACCGCCGATGATGATGGTGCCAAACGCCGCCCCCAGCAAATATTGCGCCGCAAAGTAAATCGACATGGCCGTGGCACGCAGGCGCGGCTCCACCACATCTTGCACCGCCGTGTACACCGAAACGTAGTACATGAAAAACAGCACCCAGCCAAGGGAATACATCAGGATGAACTTGCCCATATCGCCGCCCGGTGCCTGTGCCAGTGCAAGCCAAACCAGCGGTGCCGCAGCCAACAGACTAATCGCACCAAGCCGCAGGCGCCCGTTGATGCTGCGCTTATGCGCCCAGTCGGCAACGAAGGCCCCCAGCGTCATGGCCAACAGCCCGGTCAAACCCAGCACCAAAGCGGAATACTTGCCAGCGGTGAGTGGATCAACCAGGTAGTAGCGTTCCAGCATGGCTTTAAAAAACGTATTGGTGCCGTAGGAAGCCATATTGACTGTCACGCCCGAAAGCGCGATCCACCAGATGGTTTTGATGGCCAGCACTTTCTTGAACGGCTTGTCTACCTTGTCGGTTTTGGTGGCATAACTCTCCTGCGAACCACGCACTGGTTCACGGATAAAAAGCGCAATCACAGCCAGCAAAAAACCGGGAATGGCAGCGTAAATGAAGGGTGTCTGCCACGAGCCAGTCACGGCGCGGATTTTGGCAATGACGATGAAACTGATCAAAATGCCCAGCGGCAGCCCGAGCATGAACAAACCCATGGCGCGGCCACGTTTGGCGGGCGGGAACATATCGCCTATCATCGACACCGCCGCAGGCGCGCAACTGGCTTCGCCCACACCCACGCCCAGGCGTATCGCGAAAAAAGAGGCAAAATTGGGCATCATGCCGGACAAGGCCGTAAACGCACTCCACACCGTGACCCCACCCGCCAGTACGTATTTGCGCAACCAAGTATCGGCCAAGCGTCCCAAAGGCAAGCCGCAGATGGCATACACCAGCGTGAAGGCGGTGCCCAGCATGCCCAGCCAAAAGTCGTTCAACTGATACGCCTTGCGAATATCTTCCAACAACACCGCAGGAATGGTTCGATCAATAAAATTGAGCAAATTGATGAGAAACAACAGCGTCAACACGCCCCATGCACCGCGATAGACGGCCTTATTTGAACCTTGCTCATTTGCGCCCTGCTGCTTACTCATTGTCTCTCCTTGTTGGGTTTGCTTTTTTGGATGGGTCATCTGCTTTCTTGCAGGCCATACTTTACCTGTCCAAGTCGCGTGAATCCAGACCCAAAGCGGCCATACAATCAACATTTCCGGCCACTCCCGGCAAAAACAATGGGAGATGAGTTATTTTAACAACAATATGACGATTCGGAGAATGATCAGCGCCGCATCCGCTCAGGCAGCCGCCGCTGCACAATCAATGCCTCCACCTCGGCCACGCTCAAATAACGCCCATCCGGGCCATCTTTACCCATCACCTGCAGCAACACCGGCCATTCGCCATTCATCAGCACACGGTCAACCAGCCGCCAGTGCTTTGCGCGCTTGAAGTTGGCATCCATGAAGGTGGTGATCTCATCGCTCGACAAGCCCAACTCAGTTTTACCATTGGAACTGGTTTTATTTGACGCAAATTGCTTGAGTCTTTCCAACTCGTGCAGATTCACTTGCGCGTTGGCATCGAGAACGCCCGAACCCGCGCCTTTTTTATCGATTGGCCCATTACGTAAGCCGTTCAGTTGTACGCCTTGCTTTTGGGTGTGCAGCACCGTCAAGGGACTCACGCCGTGCGCTATCATAGCCACCAACTGGATCGGAATTGGGTTCAACGCAGGTGCGCCCTCGCCTGTTTTGGCCACATCAACAATGGTACGGCCAACCTTGCTGACCGGGTTAAGGCCATCGGCCAGCAAGCCATCGGCAACCAAGGCTCGCAAAAATGGGCAAGGGTTGCCGGATGAGACCGGCAATTGCGGCCCCGGTGTGGTTTTTTTCTTTATCATGACTACTCCAGTAGGGCCAAAATGGCCTGTTTCAGGTGGAAAAACATGCCGCTGGCTTCACCTTGCGATCATCGATTCCAACCGGACGATTCAATCTGCAATGCGATTCAAGCCTGGATTACGGCATGGTGCCTGACCACCACGATATCAATAAATAATATTAATTGATTAAATTAATATCAACAAGATACGCATGAAAGGCCAGCAGCACCATGATAACAGCAAACCACAACATTCTTTCTACGTGAATGGTTTTTTTTACATTTCTAATTTGCTTGCCTCCAACCCCTACACGATCATATAATCAACATTTCCGGCCACTTTTTGCAAAAACAATTGAAAAATGAGTTATTTGGACACCGATGTGCCGATTCAAGGCATCTTTTGCTTTTATATTCAGATGATGGCGCAACGCGGCTTTGATCTGGCTGATGTGCTCGCCAACAGTGGGCTGGACAGCAAAACCTCGGCGCTGCCCGCTACGCTGGTAAATAAACAGCAAGAACTGTGCGTGTACGCCAACATCCGGCGGCTGGTCGGCGCGGAGCACGTGGGGCTAAGCCTAGGTGCGCTGATGCATACCAATGGCGCGGGTATGTTGGGTGGATTGGTAGCCAATGCGGTGGACGTAGACCATGCCGGTTATTTGATGCGGCGCTTTTATATGCTGTCCAATTACTGGTTTGCGCCAGAGCTGATCGGCACGCTCTCGCCCGGTAAAGTCATCGCGCGCTATCGCCAGACGACCGAGCTGGACAGCCTGTATCGAATGATGATCGACCTTAGCGTGCGCAGTATGCAACAGGTATTGGTCTGCGTATTCGGCACTGCTGCCAGGGCGTTTATCAGTGAGATTGCGTTTGGCTATCCGGCACCGAAGGATCTGGCACCCTATGCGGCTGAATTTGACTGTCCGGTGTCGTTTGGCCATGAAGTTACCTATGTGACCTTTGAGCATGCGGTGGGCAAACTGAGCAATCCCAACCGGTGCGAGTATTCCTATAACCTGTTCCTGCAACATTGCCGCGCGGCGGCACTGCGTTGCGCGGCCCCGTCGTGGCAGCAAAGCGTGCTCAATTTGCTCGCTTGCATCGAAACCTACCCGACTGCGGAGGACATGGCGGAAAAATTGAATTGCTCGGAGCGCAGCCTGCGCCGCCATTTGGGTAACGAAGGGGTGCAATACTCCGAGCTGATCGACAAAATCCGCTTTAATCGCGCCGTTTATCTGCTGCATCATTCAAGCGATTCCGTGAAAAAAATTGGCTACCAACTTTCATACAGCGAGCAGGGGGCCTTTATTCGCGCTTTTTCACGCTGGGCCGGGATGACGCCCAACCAGTTCCGGCGCGTATCCTCAACACCTCACCCAACACCTCATTTTTCTGGAGCATACGATGCGCAATGAAATGAATACCGCTTTCCCGGCATGGTTTGATCCTGCTCACTGGGAATCCTTGTGCCACGGCCCGGTGCAGGTGAACAACCGTTTTTCGGCACAATGGCTGCCACAACTGAGCGAGCACTACCCATTAAATGCCACGGCGCGCCTGTTGCTTGCGACCGATGGCTCGGTCACGCGCATGCTCGAAGCGATCGCGCAGCAAAGCCTGAGTGTCAACATTTTGTATCAGGAAGATCAAATCGCCAGCGGCTGGCTGGCCCAGCGCCTGCCCCAGGCTGCCAACAGCACAGTACGGGTGCGGCTGGTTGAGATTTGTGCCGGGGATGCTATTTTGTGTTACGCCGGATCAATCCTGGCCCTGGGCCACCTGCCGCTCGCCCTGCAAACCGAGTTACACACCACCAATTTGCCAATCGGGCACCTGTTCGAGCGTCATGGCTTGCCGCTATTGCGCTATTCGACCACTGCCGACGTAGCCCGCCCCCGCATGCCCCTGCCGCTGGTGCAAGCCATGCCACCCGGCCCGTATCTGGTGCGCGATTCGTATCTGGTATTGGCGCAGGAAAACGTGATCGATGTGCGCGAATGTATTCCGCTGACCATTGCCGGGCAGGAGTAGGCATGGGCTATGCTCACCCATTCATCTCGTCCTGTGCATCGTCCACCAGGTCATGCAATGGTTGTCCATTTTCCCAATACAGTGCGGGTGAGCGATTGGCTGCCATGGCACGCATAAAAATAAGTGCATTTTCCAATGCGGAGAAAGGATCAAGCCCGATAATGGGGGCAAACTCGGGCAGATTACTCACCCGTACCTGGCAAAAAGCACCATCGTCGCACAATTGAGGTTGTGTGACTTCAAAATCGATACGTGTACTCTGGTCGGCCGGGTTTTCAAATAAGGTGAATTTCATAGTTAGACAAACAGCATTTTCGTCAATAATTTTTACGGAACTTATCCGCCGCGTTCAGGATTAGCCGCCCTCTAAGTTCAATGGGGTAGCCGTGTCTTGGGTCGGTTTGGCCGCCTGATCGATTACGTAACCAGGTTTCGGTTTGTAATTATTGCCCCCGCAAGGGAAAACCAAATCAGCACTCACCCACGCGATATCTTCTACGGCAATGTTTTCGTTGTAATGCCTGATCAAAGCTAATGCTTTTTCCAGATTGGCGGCACTCGGGGGGCGTTGCGCTGCATAGATATCTTTGACCTCCGCTATATTTTGCTCAAGCGTAAGCCCTTCTTCAAAAAATGTCCCCAAAACCCCATGAACCACGGCATTGACTTCTTCAAGCGAATAATTGGGGGTATCATGGTCGAAACCGATGTCTATGAGTGTCAAAGCTGCCAATTCATCAGGGAATTCAACTAACTCGTCGTTATAAATTTTGATTAACATGGTATTAGCCTCATTTGTTTGGCCAATTCATTTTCCAACACTTTGAACTGGTCATAGGTGCCAAAATCATCCATACGCATTGCCCAGCCCAACCCGCCTTGTACTTCAAAACTGGTCTTGGTATTTTTAAGGGATGGTAAACCAATTCGGCTTACTCGCACATATGCAAAAAAGGGCGCATCCTTTGTCTGGAATGCGCCCTGTGTGGCGGTTATTTCTTTGGTGGTTCAATCTTTGGTGGTGGCGCAGTTTCATACACATCTCTGCAAGCAGGGTCTGGCCACGAACCACGCCCACCACTCCCCCGGTCATAACACTTCACCAGCCTTTCCAATTTAACTTCTGCTTTTGGATTCACGCCGCTCTTGCCATCAGCAAAGCCAAGTGAATACCCGAAGAGAAATTTTTTCTGCCCTTCGCCCTGAATCATAAATATGCCAATAAAAAAGCCAACGCCGAGCACCACACCCGCAAGCCTGAGAAGTTCGTTCTGGTCTTTGATGTGGGCTTGCGCATACGCCAATTCTTTTGCAGCGGCGCTCTCTTGGTTCTTTATTGCAATTTCGGCAATGGGTTGCACGGCTTTTTCTGGCGCGGTGAACTCTTCCACGGCGATACGCTGGATCATGCGGCGCGCATCGCTTGTGCGCTTGTTGTATGCCTTACAAAGCGCGACAGTTTCATCATTGAGCAATTCTTCAGCTTGCGTTGCCTTGCGGCTAGCCATGATGTGTTTGACGTAGCCATAAATGAGAATGAAAGCCGTGGTCAGTACGGTGTACAGCGAAGTGGTTTGATCGTGTGTTCTCGCGGTGATAACCCATAGCGGTATGACGGTGGCAAGGGTAATGATGATGCGCACGGCAAAGAATACGCGTTGTTTGGTGAGGGTGTTGGCGGCTTTTTCGACAAAGTAGCTGGCCCACGCCAGCGCACCAAACTTTGCCCAACCAGTAAATTCGCCATCGGCGCGGCGTTCGCCGAAATACAATAGGCGCACCACGTAGAAAATGATCATGCCGTAAATGGCATTATTGTGCCAGTCGGATTGCACGCCATAGAGGAAAAACGGTATTGCAATCAAGTGAATCAAAAAGCCATAGAAATTCAATTCGGTTGCATCGCGCACCAGTGGCGTATTGCCAAACAGGCCGCGCATTGCCTGGATGGTAAATAGCTCCAATAGTGCAGCCAAACTAAAATAAAGCACCCCGCTAGCCTTCGCCGGGGCAAGCAGGGTGTTACCCAACAACAAGGCAATCCCCCAGAAAAGTGCGATTAGCACCCGGTTTAATATTTCTTCAGGTATGCCTTTGGGGCTTGTGGCGATATGTGTCATTTCTCTTCCTTTCAAAATAACCGCCACAAACAAATTTACTTTGATGGCGGCTGCGGTGGGTTTGGCGCTTGGGTGCCTGTCAGTTCAACTTCCACCAACTTCGGCGGTGGGTTTGGCGCTTGGGTGCCCGTAATCTCAACTTCCGCCAACTTCGGCGGTGGGTTGGGCGCTTGGGTGCCGCCTATATAAACAACATCCGGTTGCGCTTCCGGTATGGGCAATACTGCTGGCTGTATTTGCTGCGGTAACAGGTCAAACATGGTGGTCTCCAATCATTTGAGGGGTAAGGAATGCCGATTATACCCCGCTATATTGCCAGTTCGCCACCCCATTACCGTTGCAATGGTTTGTAGTCTACCATCGGAGATTGGCGGTTCTCGTGCTAACCAGCACATATTTGTATGATTGTGTGTTCATTCACACGGGAAGGTGTTGTTAATTTGCCGTTTTATTTCCGCATGGAACTGCAATGCTGATATGCTGCGCTAACGAATTCTGCGCGGCTATAGCGCTTCGGGCACTTTTGGGGGGGCATCGCCGTACAACCTGGTTCATGTTTCTTTCGTTTGGATTTGACAAAGCGAAAGAAAGGCTTTATATTCACCCAAGTTTCTTGTTAGCTTAACCAAGCCACCCACATGACCGATTCAACGCACATTGTTATTCTCGCTGCCGACGCTACCCGCGCCGCCAAGCCTGTGCGTTTTGCTACACTGCGCACCAATCTGCGCGCATCCACTCTACTACTACTGCTACCGATCGGTTGCCGAGCCTAGCGTCTCGTGGCAGTTCGGCAGCCTGTTCGCCACATCTGAACACCCAAACACCCCACAATCTGAAGAATTGCTCCTTCCCTTTTAAAGGAAATGTATCATGTTGCGTAACCCCAGCGTAAAATACCGCCCTGCCCCCACCGTTAGCTTACCCGACCGCACCTGGCCCAACCGCACCATCGAAGCGGCCCCCATCTGGATGAGTACCGATTTGCGCGATGGCAATCAATCCTTAATTGAACCGATGAATGCCGAGAAAAAGCTGCGTTTCTTCCAGCAATTGGTGCAAGTGGGTATCAAAGAAATTGAAGTAGCCTTCCCTTCCGCCTCCCAAACCGATTTCGATTTCGTGCGCAGCCTGATCGAAAATAATCATATCCCCGACGATGTGACGATTGAAGTGTTAACCCAGGCACGCCCGGAATTAATTCAGCGTACCTTTGATTCAGTGCGCGGTGCCAAGCGCGCCATCATTCATATGTATAACGCGATTGCCCCCAGCTTTCGCCGTATTGTGTTCGATTTAAGCCGCGAACAAGTGATTGAAATTGCCGTAGCGGGGACACGTTTGGTGAAAGAATTAACCGATTCCGCCCCCGAAACCGAATGGATTTACGAATATTCGCCCGAAACCTTCAGCATGGCCGAACTCGATTTTGCCAAAGAAATCTGCGATGCCGTCTCCAAGGAATGGGGTGCCACCCCGAATCGCAAAATCATCATCAACTGCCCTTCCACCGTCGAATGCAGCACACCCAATGTGTATGCCGATCAAATTGAATGGATGCACCGCAATTTGGCCTATCGCGACAGCACCATTTTAAGCTTACACCCGCATAACGACCGTGGCACCGCCGTGGCTTCGGCAGAACTGGCGATTATGGCCGGGGCGGATCGGGTGGAAGGCTGTTTGTTTGGCAATGGCGAGCGCACCGGCAATGTGGATTTGGTGACGCTGGCCTTGAATTTATACACCCAGGGCGTTGATCCGGGCCTCAATTTTTCCGATATCGATGCCGTGCGCCAATGCGTCGAATATTGCAATGATATTCCGGTTCATCCGCGCCACCCATATGTGGGCGATTTAGTATTCACCGCGTTTTCGGGCTCGCATCAGGATGCCATCAAAAAAGGCTTTGCCAAACGCCAGCCCGATACGATTTGGGATATTCCCTATCTGCCAATTGACCCCGCCGATTTGGGCCGCAATTATGATGCGGTAATTCGAGTCAACAGCCAATCCGGCAAGGGCGGCATCGCCTATTTATTGGAAACCGATTATGGTTTTAATTTACCGCGCCGCCTGCAAATTGAATTTAGCCGCGCCGTCCAATTACTGACCGACCAAACCGGGCGTGAAGTACGTTCCGACGATGTGTATGCCGAATTTTGCAAACAATATCTGGATCACACCAGCGGCTACGAGTACGTTGGCCACCATGTGACAGAAAGCGCGCAAGCAGGCCACAATATTGGTATTACCGTGGAATTGTTGCACGATCAACACTTGATTACCGTGCGCGGCCAGGGCAATGGCCCGATTGATGCCTTTGTCAATGCCCTGAACATGCCGATTCGGGTGATGGATTATGTCGAACACGCGATGTCTTCCGGTGCCAATGCCCCCGCCGTCAGTTATGTGGAAATGCGCATCGGTGAACAGGTTAGCGGCTATGGTGTCGGGATTGATCAAAACATTGTTACCGCATCATTGAAAGCGGTGATTTCTGGCCTGAACCGACATATGCAAAAACAGGGCACGCCACTCAATGCGCTTACCCCTATCGCCGCCTGAAGCGCAGCATGACAAACAGCAATTAACAAAATCGGCCAAGTAAAGCAGGTTCGCCCTGCTTTACTTACACCAAGGTTAAAAAAATTAGTTCGACTCCTCATCAGCTTGTGGTATGCCACGGCAAAATGCGTCAATAACAGAACTTTCATCACGGCAATACGCCATGCTTGCGCCAATTCGTGGGAAAATCAACCGATTAGCAAAGCGGGATGGAAATGACCTTATTGCTGTATTTGCCGTATGGGATAACGCACTCATGAAAACCAATCGATGCGCGCAAGGTTGGCTGTTGCTAGAACGCCTTGGCTCGGCCAAGGAACCATGGTGACGCTATGTTTCAAGTCAGCTTAAGGCAAGCTGCCCACACCCGGGCCACTACCCTGCTACCGGGCATACTGGTCAGATCGTGCCGCTGGGGCCGATGGTCCCGATGGTACGAATGGTGCGAACGGCCCATATATTGGGTCGGGCTGATCGGCATTCTCTGCTGCATCCTGTGCTACCTGATCGGACCCGTCCAGGCCGGGCCAATCCAGGCCGGGCCCATCCAGGCCGGGCCCATCCAGGCCGAGCCCATCCAGGCCGGGCCCATCCAGGCCGGGCCCATCCAAGCTGCGCCCGGCAGCGAATTTACCTTTGCCCTGCCCGAGTTGGAAAAAGTAGGCGATGCCAAATCGCTGCCCGAAGTCATCACTTCTTTGGCGCAAGATACGCGCGGTTTGATCTGGATCGGCACGCAACAAGGCCTGGTGCGCTACGATGGCTACCGATTTCGCAAATTTACCCATGGCAAGGGCGCGCCCACCTCGCTGGCGGGGGATTACGTGTATGCCTTATGTGCGGCCAAAGACGGGCGAGTTTGGGTTGGCACGCATAGCGATGGCTTATCGGTATTTGATCCGACCAATGAACAATTCCAACATTTTGTCCACCACGACCAGCGCCCCGATTCGCTCTCGGCGGGGCGCATTTCAGCGCTGCTGGAAGATGCCATCGGCGGCCTCTGGATCGCCACCAATCAAGGGCTGGACTACCTGCCGCCCAAGGCCCAACGCTTTATTCATTACCGCCATGCTGCGGGCAATCCCAACAGCCTTTTGGATGACAAGGTGCGTAGCCTGTTGCTGGACAAAGCCGGGCGGCTGTGGGTAGGCAGCGTGGGCGGCTTGCAACGCTTGAGGTCCAATGGCATTGATTTTGAAACCATCGGCGCATCATCGGACAATCCATTGACGGGCAAAGCAATTCAATCCCTGTTTCAAGCGCAAGATGGCAAACTCTGGGTGGGTACGGGTGCGCACGGCGCAGCCTGGCTGGATGTGGGTAACAACGCCCAGGCTGGCACACTCCACTGGCTGCCACTGGACCCGACTTCGGACAAGGCGCTCAAGCATGGCTGGATCAATGGCATTGCGCAAGTGACGCCCGATCAAATCTGGCTTGCCAGCAACGGCGGCGGCATTCATATTGTGGCCGCCAGTGATGGCCGGGTGCTACAACATTTGCGCCATACCCCGGCCTCACCCGCCAGCCTTGCTGGCGATGCAATCCGGCCCTTACTGCTCGATCACGCCGGTTTGCTATGGATTGGCACCTGGGGCGCGGGCCTGCAATTTTTCAATAGCAAAAACAATATGATCCGCATTTTACGCCATAACCCAAGCCTGCCGCAGGGCTTGAGCCACTCTGATGTGGGTAGCGTGCTGGAACTTGACAACGGCCAGATTTTGGTCGGCACCAATGGCAACGGCATTGATATTTTTGATCGCACCCTCGGTTTGGTAGGCGGCCACCGCGTCG
>JBKJLF010000704.1:0-3302 GCA_046597185.1 Burkholderiaceae bacterium
AACTAATTTTTGCGCTAACCGCGACAGGCTGCTAGGTACTCGTGACTGCCAAGCCTATGTTGAACCATGTATATTTGGCACGGGTATCGGCGCGTATGATAACGATGGGGAATTGGCGTATGGCTATATGTTCCACGGCTTCGATTACCCGGACGAAACGGGAGAGAGCGCACTTTTCAGCCGTTTTTGGCGACCCACAATGGTGAATGGCGTAATTCGTTTTCTCGGGCCGAGCGAATGTCGAGACCGAAAGCGAGTGGGTACATTTCCGAAAAAAGAATTCGTAACAAGCCAGAATCTATTGGTCGTTGATGCCGAACATTTAATTTTGGGAGGCTAACATGAGCTGGGTTCAAAAACTTTACGAAACCTATGAACAGTGCAAAGCAACCGCCTGTGTGTTAGATAGCGGAGCACCCCTCGAACCGATTTGTCATACCTTTCAGCAAGCACATATTGAGGTGAGTATTAATGCGGCTGGTAACTTCTTACGGGCGAATGTGGTTCCAAAAAAGCAGAGCGATACGTTGATACCTTGTACCGAAGCTTCTGTTGGGCGAAGTGGTAAAAAGCCTATCAATCATCCCCTTTGTGACAAGTTACAATATTTGGCAGGTGATTTTGTTCAATACGGTGGGAGCGTTACATCGGGTTTTACCAATAATCCGGCTGAACCACATGATAGTTATTTGCAATTATTACGTAAGTGGGCTAAGTCGGATTTTTCACATGACAAAATTAATGCTGTATTGACCTATCTGCAACAGGGCGCTTTGATCACTGATCTTGTGCGAGAAAAAATCTTGCCAGTCGAGCAGATTGATGGGGAAGTCGTGCTCTTAAATGTATGGAATGGGGAGAAGGGTGCTACACCAGCTATTTTTAAGGAGATGGTAAAAGGAAGTACCCCAGCGGATGCCTTTATTCGCTGGAGGATAGAAGTGCCAGGCGAATTATTTCCCGAAACATGGAAAGATCAAAGCTTAATTAATTCATGGATAGGTTTCTACCTTTCGGAAAATGGAAATAGTGGGCTTTGCATGGCTACTGGCGAAACGGTAATGTTGGCGCGGCAACATTCCGCCAAATTGCGACATGGCGCAGATAAAGCCAAGTTGATTTCTTCTAATGACACCACAGGCTTTACCTTTCGGGGCCGATTTAGCGATGCAGATCAAGCTTGTGGTGTTGGCTTTGAAATTTCGCAAAAAGCCCACAATGCCCTGCGTTGGTTAATTAAGCGCCAAGGGTTTCGCAATGATGAGCAAATGGTCGTGGCATGGGCTGTTTCCGGCAAACGAATACCCGATCCTTTCGCAAATTCTTTCGCTTTACTTGAAGAGGAAGATACTGCGGGTAAGCAGCTTGTGCAGCCTAAAAAAGATGCGAGCATACCAGCCACGCAAGCTACTCCGACATTAACACGCGACGGCGGGGCGGATGCAGGACAAGAGTTTGGGCTAAAGCTGAAGAAGCGGCTTTCCGGTTATCTAAGTGAACTTGGGTCACGCAATGAAATTGTTGTGATTGCATTGGAGGCAGCAACGACAGGTCGTATGGCAATCACTTATTACAGGGAATTTGATTTTCCTGAATTTGTTGAGCGAATCGAAACTTGGCATCAGCGCCACGCATGGCAGCAAAATTACACCAAAGATATGAAATTTGTCGGTGCCCCGGCACCAGGAGACATTGCTGAAACATGTTTTAGGTCATTGCGGAATGAAAAGCGCCACCTAGATGACAAGTTGCGCAAGGCGACAATCGAACGGCTATTGCCATGCATCATGGAAGGCGCACCAGTTCCGTATGTTTTTATGGCGGCAGCAGTGCGCCGTGCGGCAAACACGGTAGGAATCGAGTATGGGGAGTGGGAAAAATGTTTGGGTATTGCATGTGCCCTTTTCAAAGGGTACCACATAGAAAGGAATTATCAAATGGCACTGGAAACAGGTAGAACCTCGCGTGATTATTTGTATGGGCGGCTTTTGGCATTGGCCGATAACATTGAAAAATTTGCCCTTGATAAGGCAAAAGAAACCAGAGACACGACGGCGGCACGGTTGATGCAACGCTTTGCAGATCACCCTTGTCAAACATGGCGAAGCATTGCATTAGCACTTTTGCCGTACAAGGCGCGGCTCCGTTCAAGCGCTCCAGGCTTTTTGCATTTACGGGAAAAGCTATTGGATGAGGTAACGGCCATGTTTCAAAATGATGACTTTACCAAGGAAGGCAAGTTGTCGGGTGAGTTTTTACTGGGCTATCATTGCCAACGTCATGCCTTACTTAATAAGACCGAACCGTCAACGGACATTGATGAAAACACCGATACCCAATTTAACGAAGCCAGCTAAGGAAAATATCATGCCAACATTACAAAATAAAATCGATTTCGCGGTGATTATTCGGGTTGCCAACGCCAATCCGAACGGTGACCCGTTAAATGGCAATCGGCCCCGTACAGATTATGACGGCTATGGCGAAATTACCGACGTATGTTTGAAACGTAAATTACGGGATCGCTTGTTGGAGCGGTGGGTTGCTGCGGGTCGCGTTCCCGATGACGGAAATAAAGTTTTCGTACAATCGGATGATCGGCGGGAAGATGATGCAAAGAGTTTGAAAGCTAGGGCGGAAACGACATTGGGAAGGAAAATGGGTTCCGTTGACATGGCAAAGCTCGCTTGTGAACAGTGGATTGACGTGCGGGCATTCGGACAACTGTTTGCGTTTAAAGGAAATGCCAGGCCGAAAGGTGATTCTGGTGGTGAAACCGGCATTTCAGTCGGCATTCGAGGCCCGGTTACAATACAGTCGGCATTTAGTGTTGCACCAGTAGATATTTGCAGCACACAAATTACTAAAAGTGTGAGTGGCGAAGGAGATGGCACCAAACGTGGCCATGACACGATGGGTATGAAGCACCGCGTGAACATGGGAGTTTATGTGTTCTTTGGCAGTATGAATCCACAGTTGGCCGAACGGACCGGGTTTAGCGATGTGGATGCGGATGGTATTTTACAAATTTTACCCCGAATGTTTGAAAACGATGAATCATCCGCCAGACCGGGTGGAAGTATGCAGGTATCGAAAGTTATCTGTTGGAAACACAACTGCAAGGCAGGCCAGTTTTCTGCGGCAAGGGTGCATCAGTCTCTAAAAGTGCAGCCCGATGGTAGTTTCGATCTGCAGGAACTGGCTGGATTGCAGGCTGAAATTAGCGAGGGTTTCTGAGTGATTTTTGAAATGAATACCGCGCTACCACAGGTGAGTAATGATTAACGACCCGCCCGACCCGC
>JBKJLF010000706.1:0-16478 GCA_046597185.1 Burkholderiaceae bacterium
CGCTGGCGAAAGCGCGAAGTCAATTGCAGCCAAAGTCAATGGCAATACTGCATTAAATGGCATTACGGCCAAGGCATCGACCACCGCAACCATTTCCGGCATTACCGCTGGCGCAACGCAATTTACCCTGAAGGGCGCGAATACAACCGCGATCACGATCACTGCCACCGTCGCGGATGTTGGCGGCGGCGCAACGACAACGGATGCAGGTGCCTTGGCGCAAGCAATTAACGCACAAAGCGGAACAACCAATATTACCGCCGTAGCCGACAAAGCCGGGAATGTCGTGTTAACCAACGATGCTGGCGACGACATCCAAATTACCAACACACCCAATGCACTGGGTGCCAGCGGCTTGGATAACGCCACAATCAGAGGACATGACACCTATACCGCAACGGGTGTCGCTGTCGCCGGGGCAACCGTTGCCGCTGGTGCTTCGTCTACAGTAGGTGGATCGTTAAGCTTCAGCTCGGCATCCGGCTTCTCGGTATCAACCGGTGGTGACACGACCCTGCTTAAACAGGCTTCTGTCGGTAGTAGTTTATCCGCAGTATCGGGAATTGACATCAGCACCACTGAAGGCGCAACCGCAGCGATTTCGACAATTGACGCAGCCTTAACGTCAATTAACAACAACCGTGCGTCACTCGGTGCGATTCAAAACCGTTTTGCCTCAACCATCAGCAACTTGCAATCAACGTCAGAAAATCTGTCAGCCGCACGTAGCCGGATTCAAGACACCGACTTCGCTTCGGAAACAGCTAACTTGACACGTGGTCAGATTTTGCAACAAGCGGGTACAGCGATTTTGGCGCAGGCCAATTCCTTGCCTAACGGCGTATTAGCACTGTTACGTGGATAATATTTAAAAAGTCAATTTTATTGATTGAAGGGTTCCCCGAGTGAAATTTCTTCACTCGGGGAATTTTCACGAAGGAAGTTATCATGGCAATCCAATCATTAGGAACCGCTGCTGCCGCACCCAAACCGCCTCAACCGGCTCGTGCCGCCTCAGGGCCAATCGCGGTTGGTGCCAGTGGTGCCAATAGTCGCGCACAGCAATCAATCGGCCCCTCCGGTGCGGCCAATACCCAAAACCAGGTTAGCCACGCTGGCAATGTTGATACGGCCAATGCCGTCAAACGCCCGGACGATCCGGCTTCAATCGATCAGCTCAACGAAGCGGTGAAAAATATCAATCAATCCTTAAGCGTCCTGTCGCAAAACCTCGAATTTTCGGTCGATACCGACAGCAAGCGCACCGTGGTTAAAGTAATTGATCAACAAACCAAGGAAGTGATTCGACAAATTCCATCCGAAGAAACCTTGCAAATTGCCAAAGCACTCGATACGGTTAAAGGATTATTAATTAAGCAGCAAGCATAGTTCAAAGCTGCTACAATCAATGCGCTACTTGGGTTGAATTGAGGCTGACAGTATAAAAATAGCCGGATTTGGGGTGAATTTGAAATTAGGGGATGAATCCCCCTCTAAAGTCCGCTTTAGCTCTGCCGAT
This sequence comes from Burkholderiaceae bacterium, assembly GCA_046597185.1. Lineage (GTDB taxonomy): Bacteria > Pseudomonadota > Gammaproteobacteria > Burkholderiales > Burkholderiaceae_D > CAMBDR01. The sequence continues at coordinate 1,520 of JBKJLF010000706.1, forward strand.
AATCAACTATATTATAGTTTTTCACAAAGGAGAAACTGGTGGGCATTTCATCTCCCGGCATCGGTTCCAATCTGGATGTCAACGGCATTGTCGCAAAGCTGATTCAAGCTGACAGTGCGCCGTTGGGTATCTTGAATGCGAAGGGAACCAAATTTCAAAACCAATTGAAGGCGTTGGGAGCGCTCAATGGTGCCGTTACGAGCTTGCAAGGCTCGCTTTCCGGCCTCTCCAATCAAGCCACGTTTCAATCGGTTTCCGCAACCCCAAACGACAACACCATTTTAACCAGCAGCGCGACCAATCAGGCCGTCGCAGGCGCTTACAATGTCAATGTCACCCAACTTGCCCAATCCCAAACCATTGCAAGTAGCGGCCAAATCAGCAGCAGCGCCGCCATTGGCCTGGGCGGTAGCACCACCATTTCGTTTCAGTTTGGCACCGTCAGCGGTGGCACGTTTGGTGTGGCAGGCAGCAATTTAAGCAGCACGGTAGCCGCCAATGGCATCACGGAAGGCTCCCTCACCATCAATGGCACCAGCATCACGACCGACAGCAATACCAAGAGCGCCAAAGCCTTGGCTGCCGCCATCAATGCAAAAAGCAGTACCACGGGCGTCACGGCCAGTGCCGCCGCCACCACCAGCAGTGCAAGCTTATTTGGCACGGGCGGGGCCACCAGCTTTGGCTCGGTTGACACCAGCTCAGGCGGCACCTATAACCTGGCAGTGGAAGGCATTACCCTTGATTCGCAATTAACCGGCGTCGCCGCAGGCAGTGGTGTCACCGCAGGCTCGATTGATGCCGTTCTGGCGGGCAGCAATGCCACCACCAGCGCCTTAAGCGCGGCAGGCATCAGCTTTAGCGGCACAGCCGCCGCAGGCAACTTGCAATTTTCCCGTGCCGACGGCTCCAATATTGCCATTACCGAAACCGTCACTGGCAGTGTCAACGGCGGCATCGGCACCAATTCGGTCAGCGTTAAAAATAATACCAGCACGGTTGCCACCAGCCATGTCACTCTGGGCTCCAGCACGGCCAGCCCGATTACGGTAGCGGGCAACAGCGCCAGCAGCGCAGGTTTGACGGCAGGTTCGGGCGGTGCCTATATCGGTGCGACTTATACACAAGACGGCAACAGCAACAGTGGCTCCATTACCATTGATGGCACCAATAATTCGCTGCAAGGTATCCGCGACGCAATCAACAAAGCCAATTTTGGCGTTACCGCAACCATTGTGTCCGACGGCAGCACCACGCCCTACCATATTGTGCTCAGTTCGAGCAAAACCGGGGCCAATTCCAGTTTTCGGATCAGCGCCAGCGGTGCCTCAGCCGATCCAACCATCTCCAGCCTGCTCACCTATGACCCGGCTGGCACGCAAAATTTAACGCAAAACACGGCCGCGCAAAGCACCAAACTGACGGTCAATGGCATTGCAGTCAGCAGCAACACCAATAGCATTTCTGGCGCAATTCAGGGCGTGAGCCTGAGTGTGACCAAAGTTGGCTCCACCAGCATCAATGTATCACGCGATACCGCAGCCGTTCGTTCGGGCATTTCCAGCTTCGTCAAAGCCTATAATGATTTTAATACCGCAATAAAAGGCTTGACAGGTTATGACCCGGAGACCAAACAGGCTGGTGCCTTGCTGGGCAACTCGACCATCCAAAACATTGAAACCAGCGTTCGCCGCCAGCTATCTACACCCATTTCGGGCTTAAGCGGCGACCTGACCAATTTGGGCCAACTGGGCATTTCGTTTCAAAAAGATGGGTCAATCGCGCTTGATTCCGGCAAACTGGGTACCGCCATCAGCAATAATTTTGATGAAATCGGCAGCTTGTTTACCTCGGTCGGCAATGCCAGTGACAGCCTGATCAAGTTCAACAGCTCCACCGCTGCCACCAAAGCTGGCACTTACGATTTGAATATCAGCCAATTGGCTACGCAAGGCACACTAACGGGCACCGTGGATTTGGCAGCGGGCGTTGATATCGCCGCCAACACCAGTTTTAGCGTCACCCTGAACGGCACCTCACCCGTCACCAGCAGCACGATTGCCACCATCAAGCTGGCAGAGCGTCACTACACAGCCGCAGAATTTGCCACGGCCATCCAGTCAGCCATCAATAGCGTACCCTCGTTTTCAGGCAGCGGCAACACTGCAACCGGCAGCATCAACAGCAGTGGACAACTCGAAATCAAATCGAATAAATACGGTTCGCATTCCAATATTAGTCTGGCCAGCGTGACTGGTACTACGGCAAGCAGCTTTTTGGGTAGCGTCCCAGCCAGTAGCGATGGGCTTGATGTTGCGGGCACACTTGATGGCACCCCGGTGACAGGTTCCGGTCAATTCCTGACCGGGAAAGCTGGCTCCAGCACCGAGGGTTTAAAAATCGAGGTCACCGGCGGTGCAACTGGTGCACGTGGCAATATCACCTTCACCCAAGGTTATGCTTACCAGCTCAGTACCTTGGCCAGTAGCTTTGTTGGCATCAATGGCAGCATTACCAGTAACACAAATGGCTTGAATGCATCGATTAAATCGGTTGAAAAATCCAAAGACGATTTTAACGCCAAATTAGCCGATACCGAAAAACGCTACCGGGCGCAATTTACCGCGCTCGACGTGACCATCGGCAAATTGAATTCCACCAGTTCGTTTTTAACCCAGCAATTAGCAGCATTAAGCAAATCGACCGCATAATTAGCCAGCGCCCTGGTAGCCAGAATAAAGAGAAGGAGTAGTGATGTTTGGATCAACTCAAAGAGGCGTCAATGCCTACGCCAAGGTTGGCATCGAAACCGGTGTTGCCGCTGCCAGCCCACATAAGCTGATCGTGATGCTGTATGAAGGCGCACTGGTTGCCATCTCGATGGCGCTGCACCATATGAAAACCGGTAATATCCCGGCCAAAGGCCAATCGATTTCAAAAGCCATGCTCATTATCGATAGCGGCCTGCGCGCCTCGCTCGATAAAAAAGCGGGCGGTGAAATAGCCGAGAGCCTGGATTCGCTGTATGAATACATGGGCAACCGCTTATTGCAAGCGAATTTAAAGAATCAACCCGAAATACTGGAAGAAGTACACCGTTTATTGTCTGAATTAAAAGGTGCCTGGGATGCGATTGGTGATACCACGCAACCCAAAGTCAGTACCGCACCCTCGCCCCCAACACCCAACCGCCCATCCACTTTTGTGAGTGCCTAGCATAATGAACAGCGACGAAATCCTCTCTCTTTACGAGGCCGTATCACATATCACCGATCAAATGTTGGCTGCGGCCAAGCAAGGCGATTGGGATAGAATGATTGCACTCGAAGAACATTGCTCCCGTCATATTCAAACCCTGAAAGATGGCGAGCCGCCCGTGCCCCTGACTGGGGTCAATCGGGAACGAAAGGTGAAGATCATCCATAAAATTTTGGCCGATGATCGCGAAATCCGTGACTTGGCCGAGCCATGGATGGCACAATTAGGGCAAATGATTAATAGCACCCGAGCTGAGCGGCGACTCTCCAGCGCTTATGGTGGAGGATAACCACAGCAAAGCGAATGAAAGGACGTAATGGTAACCAATATCGATGGCTTAGGAGGGGTTCGTCCACCAACGTCTGTTGACGCGGCACGGCCTGTTGCCGTTATCGGCGACGCGCGCCAGGAATTATATCAACGCGCCTTGCAACGTCTGGTTGGCCAATCGCTGCAGGGCCAAGTCCTCTCGCGCTATACCGATGGCAGTTTCCTGGTAAAGTTTGCCGATACGGCGGCACGCGTCATTTTGCCACCCGGCACCGAAGTCGGCGATTCCCTGCCGCTTACGCTGGTCAGTGCGCAACCGCGCCCTACTTTCTATTTGGGCAATGAAGCCGATGGCAAGCTGGCCAAGTCACCACTGATCTACCTCGACCCACACGGTAGCGAGGAAGTGGAACTGAGTGATGGATCAGAACTTCCGCCCGAAGCGTTCGCACCAAAACAAACCCCGGAACAAAGCGCCAACCGCAATTTGGCACGTCAATTTTTACAGATTGATAGTTTATTGCGCCCAGCCGACCGGATTGCCATTGAACGCGCGAATAGCCAATTCGGCCAAATCGACCAAACCGACGTGCAGGATCCGCATGCACCAGCGCGTAGCGCGCAAGCCTCGCTCTCGAATGCCGGGCAATTAATCAATAGCCTATTATTAAGCGCACAACAAAAAGGTGCGCCCCAAGCCTTACAGGGGCACACTGCCATTTTACCTGCGCCCCAAACCAATTCTCAAGAAGTGGCTTCGGCACTACACGACACACTGGCCTATAGCGGCTTGTTTTATGAATCCCATGTCAGCGAATGGGCTGACGGCAAACGTCCGATTTCAGAATTATTGCGCGAGCCGCAAATGCAAGCTGGATCAAACCAGCAAGAAAAGACGCAGGATAATAGTCCGGTTGCGTTTGCTCAATTGGTTAATTTGCAACTCAATGCGCATGAACAACAGAGTACCCATTGGCGCGGTGAAATCTGGCCGGGGCAAGATATGGAGTGGGATGTGGAAAAACAACCACAACATTCAGGGGGTGGCGCAGATGCAACACCTGCCTGGCAAAGCACGGTTCGCTTCAATTTTCCTCATTTGGGCACCATTAGCGCACGTTTATATTTACAGGGCGAGCATTTGCAAATTCAAATTCAAACCGCCAACCCGGAGGCCGCACAAGCCTTGCGCGAACAGGCACCAGCTTTATCGGCAGCACTCGATGCCGCTGGCTCTTCACTCGATTCTCTACTAGTACAGTCCGATGAAACCCCCGCTCTCATCTGAACACGCCGTCGCCCTGGCTTATGCCACAGGCGATAGCGCACCACGGGTGGTGGCCAAGGGGCGCGGCTTGATTGCGCAAAATATTATCGCCAAAGCCAATGAAGCGGGGGTGTTTGTACACCAATCCAAAGAACTGGTGGCTTTGTTAATGCAGGTGGAACTGGATCGTGATATTCCACCCGCTTTGTACAGGGCTGTTGCAGAACTGCTGGCATGGCTATATCATATCGAAGCGGCCAAGAAAAACGGCACCGAGGCACCGCCGCCGCCCACTGGCTTGGAGTAAGCTCAGTCCGGTTACACGGGTGGCGCACCATACGATAAACACTAGATAGAATTGACGCTTAATGGCAACTGACAAACCCTTCCACGATATCGATGATTGGCACAACTATCAGGTTCAGTCGCGCCGGGAAATTATTGCGTTATTACGCACCATTGAAAGCAAAAATCAATTGGTCCGATTGCTCATTAATGGCGAAGCGGATGTCGCCGTCACCTCCATCCTGGACGTGGACGCCGATAATGAAGAGGTGGTGATCGACTGTTCCATCAATCATGAACAAAACGCCCGCATTTTGGCAACACGCCGTCTCACCTTTGAAACCACACTGGACAAGATCCGGATTTTATTTTCGACCGATGGCGTCAACAAATGCGAGTTTGACGGCCGCCCCGCCTTCAATTTTGAGATTCCCGCCAGCCTGATTCGTTTGCAACGGCGCGAACTGTACCGCATGGATACGCCCATGACCAATCCGGTACGCTGCGTGATTGCCATGCCGGCCGATTTGGGTGGTGGTAATCTGGCCTTTCCGCTGGCCGATATCAGCGGTGGCGGGATTGCCATTCTGGATGACAAAATGATACTTGACAATACGATAGGCAAAATATACACCGATTGCCGGATCGATCTGCCTGCACTGGGGATGGTCACCTGCGCTTTACAAATTCGCAGCTCCCACGATATGAAGTTACTTAACGGAAAAGTTAATCGGCGTCTTGGCTGTCAATTCCACCAAATTCCACGCCAAATGCTGGATCGGGTACAACGCTACATCACCAAACTGGAACGTGACCGCAATTCGCGCCTCAATGGTCTGGGTTAAGCGGGGGTAGCCCACACCTTGGCTACACCTGCATATTCATTACATCATGATAGGCTGCCACCAGCTTGTTGCGCACTTGCATGGTGGCCTGAAAGGCAATGCCCGCTTTTTGTCCGGCAATCATCACATCGGACAAATTCACGGTGTCGTCGCCCAGAGTAAAGTCCCTTTCCAACTTTTCTGAGCGCGTTTGCAATTGCGCCACAGAATCGAGTTGCGATTTTAACGCATCGGCGAAATTCACCTGCGGGGTAGCGCTTGGCCCCGGTGCTTTCAAAGGCGATTCCAACCCCACCGGACGTGTCGCCGCCCCACTGGCTGCTGCTTTCAACTGCGCCAACATGGCTTCGATGCGACCGCCATCAATCCCGCCTGCTTTCATACTGCCCCCATGACAATGTGCCCTGAACGACTGAACCTGTAAACCATTCACCGACCCTGACACAATACCAGTCCGGGCCGCAAAGTCAGCCACAAGCAAAGCGGAAAAGGCAGCTCTATTCTTGGATTTAAATCGCCGTCATCGGGTGCATAATCAAGCTATTCCTTGGTAAAGTCAGGTTCCAAGCGCATTAGCAAGACCAGCCTTACCATTTTTGCAAAAATTAAGCACTATCCTTATCCAGCGCCCGGGAGTATGATGACGCTACCCCCAGGCAATATGATTAACCACTTCATTGGAAGCCGATCATGGCAGCAGCAGACCAAGAACTGATGATCCCCCCAGCCCCCGTTGGCTTTTTTTCCACGCCACTGGGGCGCAACTTTATATGGGGCATTGCGGTAGCCGCCGTTATCGCCATGATGGCAGGGCTGTGGCTATGGTCGTCACAACCCGTCTACAAGGTGTTGTTTTCCAATTTTTCAGATCGCGATGGCGGCGCAATTGTTGCATCCCTGCAGCAAATGAATATACCGTATAAATATGCCGATGGCGGCGGTGCCATTTTGGTTCCGTCCGAAAATGTACATGACGTGCGCTTGAAATTGGCCGCCCAGGGTTTGCCCAAAGGCGGCAATGTCGGTTTTGAATTGATGGAAAATCAAAAACTGGGCATTTCACAGTTTGCCGAACAAGTCAATTTCCAGCGCGCGATTGAAGGTGAGTTAGCCCGTTCAATCCAATCGCTGGCCACAGTTCAGAGCGCACGCGTGCATTTGGCCTTGCCCAAACCGTCGGTGTTTATCCGCGATCAGCAAAAACCCACCGCCTCGGTCATCCTCAACCTGCACCCTGGGCGCACGCTTGACCAACCACAAGTGAGCGCCATCATCCATCTGGTGGCCAGCAGTGTCCCGGAGCTGATGGCATCCAATGTCACAGTGGTGGATCAAAACGGCAGCTTGGTGTCAGACATGAATAAAAATGCGAAAAACCTCGATCCAAATCAATTGAAATACATTCAACAACTGCAAATGAATGTGGCCAAACAGGTGGAATCCATCGTTCTACCCATCGTCGGACAAAATAATGTGCGCGCTGAAGCTACCGCCGATGTCGATTTTTCCCAAGTCGAACAAGCCGCTGAAACCTATCGCCCCAATCAACCGCCTGCTGCGGCCTCGGTACGCAGCCAGCAAACCAGCGAATTATCCAATAGCACGGGGGCAGCAGCCACTGGCGTGCCCGGCGCTTTAAGCAACCAGCCCCCTACCCCGGCCACCGCACCAGTTGCCGCTACCGCTACTACGACCGCAACCGGCACGCCAACCGGCACCACCAACAGCACGGCCAATGGCACCTTGCGCAAAGACTCCACCACCAATTTTGAAGTCGATAAAACCATCCGCTACACCCAGCAAGGCATGGGCGGCGTACGACGGCTGTCGGTCGCGGTGATTGTAAATTACAAGCGTATCGTCGATGCCAAAAACAAAGTCACCATTAAAGCATTGACCGATGCAGAAAAAGCGCAAATTACCGATTTGGTCAAAGATGCCATGGGGTTTAACAAAGAACGCGGTGATACCTTAAGCGTCATCAACACCCCGTTTGACGGGGTCGATAAACCGGAGCCCGTACCGGTGCCGATTCCATGGTGGAAAGACAAGGAAAATATTGACCAGGCCAAAGAATTGGGCCGTATCCTGATCACTGGTATTATTATGGCTTATCTGTTCTTTAAGGTATTATTACCCTTGCTGCGTCCGGTATTCAAGAAATTGGAAGAATTGACCACGCCGCCTGAACCGGAAGAAGAGGAAGAGGAAGAAGAAGTAACACCTGAGGAAGTGGAGCAAACCTCGGCCTTGACGGAAATGGAAGCAAAACTGCACCAAGGGTATCGTGAGAACTTGCAACTGGCGAAAAACATGGCCAAAGAAGATCCACGAATTGTTGCCAATGTTGTAAAAGCATGGGTGGGTACAAATGAATGAGTCTGGAATCCAAAAAGCGGCCATCCTGATGCTGGCGCTCGGTGAATTTGAAGCGGCCGAAGTGATGCGCTTTCTCGGCCCGCGTGAAGTGTTGAAACTGGGTGCCGAAATGGCCAAAATGAAGGGCATCGCCCATGAGCAAGTAGTGGATGTGTTAGACAGCTTTATCGCGCAAACCGAACTCAATTCCACGGTGGGCCTGGATTCGGATGAATATATTCGTCAGGTGCTGACCAAGGCGCTGGGGGATGATAAGGCATCGGTCTTGTTATCGCGTATTTTGGGCGGCAAAGATGCCAGCGGTATCGAAAGCTTGAAGTGGATGGATTCGTCATCGGTGGCGGAATTGATCAAAAACGAGCATCCGCAAATTATTGCCACCATCCTGGTGCATCTGGAACGTGATCAAGCCTGCGAAATTTTGGGCAATTTTACCGACCGTTTGCGTAACGATGCCGTCTTGCGCATCGCCACCCTGGATGGGGTGCAACCGGCCGCGCTGCGCGAACTCAACGACGTGCTCACCAAACTGTTATCGGGCAATGAAAACATTAAAAAATCGTCGCTTGGTGGCGTGCGCGCAGCGGCAGAAATTCTCAACTTCATGAGCGGTGAAAACGAGCAGTCGGTGATGGATAACATCAAAAACTACGACAACGACATGGCGCAAAAAATCATGGATGAAATGTTCGTGTTCGATAATATTATCGATATCGACGACCGTGGTATCCAGTTGTTGCTGCGCGAAGTGCAATCCGAAATGCTGATTATTGCCTTGAAAGGCGCATCGGCCGATTTGCGCGACAAGATCTTTAAAAATATGAGTCAACGCGCCAGCGAAATGATGCGCGAAGATTTGGAATCGAAAGGGCCGGTGCGACTCTCCGAAGTCGAATCACAACAAAAACAAATTCTGCAAATCGTGCGCCGTTTGGCCGATGAAGGCCAGATTGTCTTAGGAGGCAAAGGCGATGACTCGTTCGTTTGATACATTAGTACCCAAAGAGCAGCTTTCCGCCTATCAGCGCTGGGAAATGACGTCCTTCGGCGACGAGCGTCCCAGTGCCGTGGCCGGGCGCAAACCGGTTATTCCCATGCCCACGGCCGAAGAAGTGGCGCGCATCAAAGTCGAAGCCAAGTATAAAGGCTTTAACGAAGGCAAACAAAATGGCTACCAACAAGGCTATGACGAAGGCTTTGCCCAGGGCCAAGCCCAGGCATTGGCAGAAGGACAGGCCCAGGCCGCACAAGAATTAGTGGCGCTCAGACAATTGGCCGGCTCGTTTGCCAGTGCCGTTACCGCAGCCGATGAAAACATTGCCCACGACCTGCTCAATCTGGCGCTCGATTTAAGCAAAGCGATGTTAAAAACCGCGCTCAGTGTCAAACCTGAGCTAATCATTGCCGTGATCCGTGACGCCATCGACCATTTACCCAATTTACAGCAACCCGCCCAACTACACCTTCATCCCGATGATTTATTACTGGTGCAAGAACATATTGGCGAAGAACTGGGTAAAGCCGGTTGGCGTTTAATGGAAGACGCCAAACTGGAACGTGGCGGTTGCGAAATCGATACCGCCAGCAACCATCTGGACGCGAGCCTGGCCTCGCGCTGGCAACGTCTGGCCAGTACCCTGGGTAAAGATGTCAGTTGGCTGCCATGAATTATCCAATGAGGCGACCCAATGAGTGATCCCCATACCAGCATCTGGCAAGGCTATTTACATCAATCCCAAGATGCCGTGCAACAACGCGAAAGCCTGCAACTCAATGGCCGCGTCACCCGGGTGGCTGGTCTGGTAATGGAAGCGGTCGGCTTGAAGTTGCCCATTGGTGCCGCCTGTACGATTCCTCTGCCCAATGGTTCCATGGTGCATGCCGAAGTGGTCGGTTTTGACAATGAGCGGCTGTTTTTGATGCCACAAACCGAAATCGAAGGCATTATTCCCGGCACTCTGGTCTTCCCGGTTGAATCCAGGCAAGCCTTAAGCGCGCCGGGTCAACCTTTAACGCCGCGCCGCCGCCCCAGCGATTTGGCACGCCACCTGCCGGTTGGCCCGGAATTACTTGGCCGCGTGGTCGATGCGGCTGGCCGTCCGCTGGATCAATTAGGCCCACTGCACAGCCACCATAATGCCTCGATTCATACCCGCCCGGCCAATCCGCTGGGGCGCGCGCCGATTGAGGACACCCTCGACGTGGGGGTGCGTGCCATCAACTGCCTGCTCACGGTAGGGCGCGGCCAACGCATGGGCTTGTTTGCTGGCTCGGGCGTGGGTAAGAGTGTGTTACTGGGCATGATGGCCCGCTACACCACCGCAGATGTCATTGTGGTCGGCCTGATTGGTGAACGCGGCCGCGAAGTGAAAGAATTTATTGAACAAATCCTGGGGCCGGAAGGCTTGGCGCGCTCAGCCGTGGTGGCGGCACCGGCCGACAACCCACCCCTGATGCGCTTGCAAGGGGCCGCGTATGCCACGGCGATTGCTGAATTTTTCCGCGACCAGGGCAAAAGCGTGTTGCTGATCATGGATTCGCTGACCCGCTATGCCATGGCCCAGCGTGAAATTGCGCTCGCCATTGGCGAACCGCCCGCCACCAAGGGCTACCCGCCTTCGGTGTTTGCCAAATTACCGGTTCTGGTAGAGCGTGCCGGCAATGCCGACCGTGGTGGCGGTTCGATCACCGCGTTTTACACCGTATTAACCGAGGGCGACGATCAACAAGACCCGATTGCCGACGCCGCGCGCGCGATTCTGGACGGCCATATCGTGCTCAATCGTACCCTGGCCGAAGCCGGGCACTATCCGGCCATCGATATTGAACAATCGATCAGCCGTGCCATGCACAATATCACCAGCCCGGAACACCAAAAACTGGCGCGCCAGCTCAAGCAATTGTATTCGCGCTATCAACGCAGCCGCGATTTGATCAGCGTCGGGGCCTATGCCGCCGGCAGCGACCCGGTGCTGGATCAGGCGATTAGTTTAATGGGGCAAATTGAAGCATTTTTACAGCAAGATATTACTGAACGGGTTGGCTTTAATGAGAGCTTGGGGCAACTTGCCACGCTATTCGGAGGATTGAACCGATGATGCCTGATTTATACTGATTCGTATTATGGCGAATCCTTCACAACTGCAAACGCTAATCGATCTGGCACAACGAGAGACCGATGATGCGGCCAAACGTCTGGGCGATGTGATTCGCGCAGCGCAGGATGCCGAGCAAAAACAAGGTTTGTTGCAAGGCTATCGGGATGACTACGCCGAGCGCTTCGTACAAACCCAGAGTCGGGGGATGTCTCCTTTGGAATATCATAATTTCCAGGCTTTTATTGTGAAGCTGGATAATGCGATCAAAGGACAAATGGATGTGGTGAAAAATGCGCACGCCCGCATTGATGCGGCACGCACGGCCTGGCAAGCATGTGAACGCAAGCGACTATCGTATCAAACCTTGCAAAAACGGGCCAAATTGGAATTGCAACACAAGGAAAACAAGCGCGATCAAAAAGCCATGGATGAACACGCGACACGGCAAGCATTTTACAAACGATAACAGTTTTTTACGGCGGCTATCATGCAAAACACCAACAACACAGTCAATTTGCTCAATCCCGGCAATGTCAATCCCAATGCCAAGTCCGGCACACGCAGCAATGCGCATGCGCTGCCGGATATTTCGTTTACGCAGGTGCTCTCGCGCGAGATTGCCGAACGCCCCAAAGCGCCCATCGTCACGCCCGCCGCGCCCACACCCGCTGCGCCCAAACAAAATACCAGCAACAGCAATGGTGCCAACAGTGCCAACAGTAGCAATAACAACACCAAGGCCAGCAACACCAATAACAGCACCAATACCAATAACAGCGCCAATAATAGCACCAATAACAGCAATAACGTCAACCAAAGCGCAGACAGCAGCAGTGCCCCGGCCCCAGCCGAGAAACCAGCCAGCGCCAGCAAAACGGACGATAGCAGTGGCAAAGACGCCGCCAGCAGTACCGACGCCACCGATAATGCAGCGGCCAATGAGGTGCAGGCGGCCAGCCAAATCGACCCGACGGCGGCCTTACTCGCCCTGGTGGCCAGCGTCAGCAATAGCGCGCCCAGCAACACCGCCAGCAGCACCAGTGCTGCGGCAGCTGCCGTCGCCGATAGTAAAACAACTGGCGCGGAACGTGTCGATAGCCGGCCCACAGCCAAAGCAAGTAGCACCAGCGACCCGACTTCACTCACGTCCGCGACAGCAAGCGATAGCGGCGTGGGCAATCTCAGCACGACTAACCCGGTATTGGACAAAGGCAGTGCCAGCGATGCCGATACGGGCAAAGGAAAAGGCAGCGCTCCCGAACCCAAATTGGCCAGTATTCAGGCCGACAGCACCAACAACGGTGGAAAAGCCGCCGCCAGCGCCACGCCGACCGAAACCTTTGCCACCGTCCAGGCCGCAGCAACAGCCCAGCGCGCAGCCCCCGGCGAAAGCTTGAGCAGCAGTAAAGAAGGCCCGGCCACCCCCATCGTCGCGGCAAAAACCGTGAGTAACGTCGAAACCACGCCATCTCTTGCCAAATTACAACAAACCATCGCCCCACGCGTGGGGAACCCCGGATGGGATCAGGCTTTAGGGCAACGCGTGGTGTATATGGCGGGTAGCGGGCAACAAACGGCATCGCTGACCTTAAACCCACCCGAGTTAGGGCCGCTACAAGTGGTTCTAACCATTTCCAACGATCAAACCAATGCCAGCTTTACCTCAGCACAACCAGAAGTCAGGCAAGCACTGGAAGCGGCCTTACCCAAACTGCGTGAAATGATGAGCGAGGCCGGGATTCAATTAGGCAATGCCACGGTCGGCACCAGCTTACCAAATCAACAACAATCATCGACGCCAGGCGAACAATCCCGCTCCAACCAGCAATCGGGGCGATTTGATGCCCCCAACTCAGATAGCGACCTTAAGCCGGTAAAAACCACCGTGATCCGCGACGCTTTGGGGGTAGTGGATACCTTTGCATAGATTTGGCCCAACAAAGCCAAATCGCCACCAAGCTTCAGCCAAAATAGAGGCCCAATCCTGCGGCGACCAGCTTGCGACCGATTAAAAGCGTGCTAAAGTCGCCGTAGTGAAACAAAAATAGTGAAGTATGGCCACTTTCCCCCTCTTTTCGTCGTATCTGGTACGGCGTATTTTGCCGATAATGACATAATGATGTAAATCCCCACATCAAGATTGATCGCAAAAAACGAGGCGCACATGGCAACCAAACCAAAAGCTAAAGCAGCAGAAGCACCCGCCCCCGAGGCGGCTGCTGGCGGCGGCAAGAAAAAGATGTTAATGATCATCATCGCAGCGGTACTGGCATCGAGTGCTGCAGCAGGTGGGGCAGTCTGGTTTATGAGCCGCTCTGCCAACACACACAAGGCCGAACCCGAAGCAGTCAAGGCAGGGCCGGCCGTGTTTGTACCGCTGGAGCCATTTACGGTCAATTTGCAGGCAGAAAATGCCGACCAGTTCTTGCAAGTGACCATCCACCTGCAAGTAGGTGATGCTCCCACGGTCGAAGTCATCAAAGCCAATGTGGCCATCGTGCGCAATCGCATTTTGATTTTATTATCATCCAAGAAAGCCAGTGAAATTTCCACGGGAGAAGGCAAAGAAGCCTTGGCCCAGGCTATTGTTGATGAAGTTAAAAAACCATTCACCCCCAAAGGTAAAGCGCAAGATGTGACCGGGGCTTTATTCACTTCATTTATCATTCAATAAGAAGATATCATGGCAGACAATTTTCTTTCCCAGGAAGAAGTTGATGCCCTGTTGAAGGGTGTCAGTGGCGATCAGGATGAAGCGGCGGTCGCCGAAGATACCACGGGCGTGCGCACCTACAATCTGGCAACCCAGGAGCGTATCGTCCGTGGCCGGATGCCGACGCTGGAAATCATCAACGAACGCTTTGCGCGCTTGTTGCGGGTTGGCTTGTTCAATTTTCTGCGCCGTAGTGCGGAGGTGTCGGTCGGCTCGGTGCGGGTTTCCAAATATTCCGAATTTATTCGTAACCTAGTGGTGCCAACCAATCTCAATCTGGTGCATGTCAAGCCTTTGCGCGGCACCGCCCTGATGGTGTTTGATCCGGGCCTGGTGTTTTTGCTGGTTGACAACCTGTTTGGTGGCGATGGCCGTTTCCACACCCGGGTCGAAGGGCGTGATTTTACCCAAACCGAACAACGAATTATTTTGAAAATTCTTGAGATCGTGTTTGAAGCCTATACCAAATCATGGGAACCGGTGTTTCCGGTTGAATTTGAATATATCCGCTCAGAAATGAATACCCAGTTTGCCAATATCGCCACCCCCAATGAAGTGGTGGTGGCCTCCACCTTCACGGTGGAATTGGGTTCGGTCTCCGGGCAAATTCACTTTTGCATGCCGTATTCGATGATTGAACCGATTCGCGACGCCTTGACCAGTAGCTTGCAAGGTGAAGCACTGGAAGTGGATAAGCGCTGGATACGCCTGATGACACAACAAATCCAGGTGGCCGAAGTCGAACTGATCGCCGCCCTGGGCACGGCCAAACTCTCGTTTGATCAAATCCTGAATATGAAAGCTGGCGACGTGATCCCGCTCTCGATTCCTGAATTCATTCAAG
>JBKJLF010000143.1:0-7787 GCA_046597185.1 Burkholderiaceae bacterium
AACCGGGGGCCACGGCATTCACGCGCACGCCGTAGGTGGCCCATTCAAAGGCGGCGGTTTCGGTAAAGCTGACCATGCCCGCACGCGCCGCGCCCGAGTGGCCCATGCCGGGCATACTGCCCCACATATCAGCCACAATATTGACGATGGCACCACCGTTTTTCTGCATGCTGTGTTTTAAACATTCACGCGCCATTAAAAAGCCGCCGGTCAGATTGGTTTGCACCACGGCTTCCCAACCTTTTTTTGAGATATCCTGCAACAGCGATGGAAATTGGCCACCGGCGTTATTCACCAAGCCTTGGATGGTGCCGTGCTCGTTGGTAATTTGCGTGGTCAAGGCGACCACGGCGTCTTCATCGCGAATATTGCAGGGGTAAGCGTGGGCAATGCCGCCTGCTGCGCTAATTTCTTGCTGCACATTGCTCAGCTTGTCCGGGGTGCGCCCGACCAGTAACACCTTGGCCCCGAGTGCGGCCAGTTCATGCGCGGTACAGCGCCCAATGCCGCTGCCACCGCCGGTGACGATGATGGTTTGGCCCTGGAACAGGCCGGGTCGAAATATGGAACGATACACTTGTTTCTCCTCAGAATAAATCAAGCCCAGCCTAATTGGCGGGCGGCCAGTTCGGTTAATACTTCGTGCGCGCCGCCACCGATCATATTGACTTTGACTTCGCGGTAAATGCGTTCGGATTGGGTGCCCCGCATAAAGCCCATGCCGCCCAAAATTTGTACGGCTTCATCAGCACAGGTTTGCAGGGTTTGCGCGGCAAAATTTTTGAGCATGCAAATTTGTGGAATCGGCATTTCCCCCGCACCCACGCGCCAGCTTAAGTCTTCAATCATGCAGCGCGTGGCTTCAATTTGGGTGGCCATGGCCACCAGTTTATGGCGCACTACCTGGTGGCCAACTAAGCGTTTGCCAAAGGTGGTGCGCTGGCTGGCCCATTCGGAGGCTTCGTTCAGGCAGACTTTGGCAAAACCATAGGCTTGCAGTGCGAGCGACAGGCGTTCCTGGTTAAAATTTTGCATGAAGACCAAAAAGCCTTGATTTTCTTGCCCCAGCAAATGGCTAACCGGGACGCGGCAATCTTCAAAGCGCAGGTGGGCGGTGTCGGAGCACCACCAGCCCATTTTTTTGAGTGAAGTGCGTTGCAAGCCGGGTGTGTCTCCGGGCACCAAAATGGCCGAAATCCCACCCGCACCCGCACCCGCGCCACCGGTGCGCGCGGCCACGGTGATGTAGTCGGCGCGCATGCCGGAGGTAATGAAGGTTTTTTCGCCATTCAAGACGTAAAAGTCACCATCGCGCACGGCTTTTAATTGCAGATTGGAGACATCGGAGCCGCCGCCGGGTTCGGTAATGGCGAGCGCGCTGATTTTTTCACCGCGTAAAATCGCGGGTAGTACTGCCGCTTTCAGTTCTTCGCTGCCGCCGGTGACGATGGGCGGCGCGCCGATGCTGTGGCTAAACAGTGAGGCGAGTAAACCGCCGCTGGCGCAGCGCGTCATTTCTTCCACCAGCACCATATTGTAAAACACATCGCCCGGCGTGCCGCCCCAGGCTTCGGGGAAGGATAGGCCGAGCAAGCCCAGTTCGCCCGCTTTGCGGTATAAATCACGCGGAAAGGTTTCGGCTTCGTCCCAATCGTTAATATGGGGCAGAATTTCTTGCTCGACAAAGCGCCGCACGCTGGCGCGAAAGGCGTCATGCTCGGGCGTGCAGTAGTGGCGGGTGGTGGGCAGGGTGGCGTACATGGTTTCCTTTTTAGCGCCCAGTCCAGCGGGGAGCGCGTTTTTCGATAAAGGAGGTGACGCCTTCGGCGAAGTCAGCGGTTTGCGTCATCAGGCCGATTTGGCTTTCGGTGAAGGCCATGGCGGCTTCAAAGGGCAGGCTGTCGATGTGTTTCAAGGTATATAAACCACGGCGCAGGGCGGCGGGGGATTGGGCGCAGACTTGTTCCAATAGGGTTGATATTGCTTGGTCCAGCGTGGGGCCATCGGTTGGCCCAGTCACCCCGGCTATTTGGTTGATGAGGCCATATTGCAGCGCTTCGGCGCTGGACAGGCGGCGTCCGGCGATACACATCTCGGTTAAAATGCGGCGCGGCAACAGGTTTTGCAATTCGGCCAGCACTTGAAACGGGAACAGGCCGACCTTGGATTCGGGCAAGCCAAATTGGGCGTCGGCGTGGGCCACCACCAAATCGCATAAAGCCAGCAAACCCATGCCGCCCGCCAAGCACAGGCCATTGATGCGGCCAATAATCGGCACACCCATCTGGCGCGCCTGGCGCATTAAATCGGCCAGCCATTGGTAAGGCTCGGAATAATCGAAGGTGAAGGTGCCGGGGCGCAGGTCGGCCCCGGAGCAAAACGCGTCCTCGCCCGCGCCCGTGAGCACCACCGCGCGCACGTCGCGCTGGCGGCTGGCGGTGTGCAGGGCGGCTTGCAAGCCTTGCACCACTTCAGCGGTGAGGGCATTGCGGCGTTGGGGGCGGTTTAAGGTTAACCACAGCACTTGTTCACGTGTTTCCACGAGTAAATCGGTCGGCTCAGTCATGCGTGTCTCTGGGTGAAATGGGTTCGAGTGTGGATTGTGCCTGAAATTTTGGAAAAATTCAATCAATCGCTTGAATTAATTTTTTGATGGGGGATTTGGGTGTCGTTAATTGTGATGCTAGTAGACAGTCAAGTTGATTCGTTTGCTGGTATTGGGTAAGCCCAGCCCATTTTCTGACGAGCCTTACTCAAGTTGAATTGCCAGCGGACAGGTTTGTGTTCTGCATTGCGTTCTGCGCAGATCGCGTCTAACTCTATTTGCAATTGCTTCTGATTATTGATCCTTTTTTTAAAGACGGTGTGGCCCAATACCGCAAATTCCAGTTCGGCAATGTTTAGCCACGAGCCATGCTTGGGCGTATATTTTATCTCGAATCGCTTGGCGAGACGCCGCGCCTCTTCGGGCGAAAAGGCTGTGTAAAGCGCGCCCATGGTATGGGTATTGAGATTGTCGCAAATAAGTGTGATCTTTTTGGCTGTTGGAAACATCCTGTCGATTTCCTTGCAGATAATCGCGAAATCCGGCTTTTTGCGATGTTCCATGACCATACACTTTCGCAGGCCTGCCGCTGGCTGGCAAATCATCATGGCTTCGACAACACCGCCTCGTTTATATTCATAATCCTCACGCCGGGGCTTGCCTGGTTTTGCCGCAATAGGCTCGCGCACTTCTTCCAAAAGCTGATGTGGACTTTCATCAAAACATACGACCGGATAGTCATCATCGCGTGGAAGCATGTAGGTTTCAATCACATTTTCCATGCAGGCAATATATTCTTCATCGACTTTTGCGATACACCATTCATGCTTTTGCCAAGGCTTTAGAGCGTTTTTTTTAGCAGTAGCCGCACACCTTCGTGGCTGTAGGATTCGGCGAAACCGAGTTCTACGATCTTTCCCTTAAGCATCCGTAATGTCCAGTGACTATGCCCATCAGGGGCATCGGAGCAGGCGATGGCGGTGATCATCGCGGCCTGCTTTTCGTCGAGTTTGGGCTTGGAACCGGGACGTGACAGCTCATTGAGCGCGCATTCCAAACCAGCCTCATCAAACCGCTTACGCACCTTCACAACTGTCGGCAGCGATACACTCAGCGCCTCGCAGACTTCTTTGTTGGATTGGCCTTTTTCCAGATTGAACAGGATACGGGCTCGCGTTATCACGCGCGCACTGTGGCTTCCTTTGTGGATGATGGCAAACAGGTGATCATGCTCATCTTGGGTGAGAACAAATTTTGGCAAGGATGTGTCTGACATGATGATCTCCTGATATGTGTAATCAAGATAGTACAAAATTCATGAGATTGTAAGCAATTGATTTGAGTCAATAAACCAACTTGACTGTCTACTAGTTGTATAATGCTGCCATCGGTTTGAAAGGTGGCGATCATGAATAGCGATGTGTTGAAGCAAATACCTACAGGTGAAGATCTGACGCGGGCAGTTATTGAACTGGAAGACGCTGCTTCCGCACGGCAAGTTAAGGCGCAAATTCAACGTGGGCTTGATGCATCCAATGACCCTGCTGCGCCAAGAACTGCCCATGCGGATTTTATGGCGGAATTGAAAGCGGAACTGGTGAGGCGATGTGCAATCACAAATCTGGGTTCAGAAGTAATTTAGGGCCGGGGTTTAACAAAACGCGCGTTGAGGCGCGCTCTTTTTCCCGCAAGGCCGCCACGATCCGGTGTAAATCGTTGCCGTATTGTTCAGCGTGCTCTTTTCGGTAATGGCGGATTTTTTCTACGATGGGGTCGTTAATCATTTGTCATTTCTCCTGATTTTTCGGGGTGGCGGCGGCAGGGCAGTCGGTAATTGTGCCGACACTGTCGGCACAATTCGGTTCAATCTATTTATACCCCGCCTCCCGCTGACTACGCACCGCAAGCACAATGATGGCATCAAGTTCCTCAATGTAGCAGTACAAGGCCAAGTAACCACGCGCGCCTTTGCCGATGATCAGTTCGCGCTTGCCGTCGGCAACTGGCCGCCCTATGAATGGGCTATGTTCGAGTACATTGATGGCCTGAATGATTTCCTGGATGCGTGACGCGGCAGCTTTTGCCTCATAGTGTTCAAGGTGCGCAAGGATGCGATCAAGGTCAGCGGTCACGCCACTGGCGAGTTCAATTCGCGCCATCGTCAGCGCGCCAGTTTTTTGGCAACGGGTTTTGGCGCGTCAGCCTTGCCAGCAATCCGGCTTTCAAGATAGCCGCGCATGTCAGCCCAGGAAATAGTCTTGCCCGTGGCAACGATATCGGCGTAGCGCTCATCGGCCACGGCATAAAAGTCACTTCGCAGTTCCGCCTGCGCGGTTTTTTCTGCAATGGCCTGCAAAATGAATTGATGGGCGGTGGTGCCAGCCTGTTCTGCTGCCAAAGCCACGCGGGCTTTTAGTTCATCCGGCAAACGTATGGTCGTGGTGGACATGGTAGACTCCTGAAATGGTTTTTGAGATTGTAGCACGGCGGTGCTACAGGTAATGCAGCTTATTCTGAAAAATGCTTATCGGAAACATGGCGGGCAGAAATGAATACTTACCCGTTTGTACTGGCACTCGCAGCCTGGCAAGATAATCACGCATGCCAGGCCCCTGATCCGCTTTACCCATTGCCCCCAAACGGTTGCCTTAACGCATCAGGAAAAACATGCAATTGGTCGAAGCGATATTGCGGCATGCGCTCGGCGGTTGGTGCCAATCACCATAAAATGCTCCGCCAGATTGGCTTTGTGGATGGCGTTCAAAATCGCGATCATCACATTCGGGCAGCGCCCAAGCCGCAGCGCTTTATTCATGCGTTCGGTGTCGGTCATCATCGCGTTCGAGGCAAACAAGGCATCTTCCGCCGCTTTTTTCCCCGCCTTGAATTGGGTATAAATCGCTTAAATCAAGCTGTTACTTAGAACTGACCCTTTGCTCCCTCATGGTATCGTTTCGACGCCCGCTGCCACACCAACGCGCCATAAATCCAGGCGCAATGACCTTCGATGTAGGCTTGCACCTGGGCCGCCAATTCCGGGCCGTGCGTGGGTAAGGTCGCGATCAGGGCTTGTAAGGCCTGCATATCGGCCTGGTGCGCGCGGATGGCATGATCCAGGGCCTGATTGAAATCCAGCTTTTCGTGGTGCATCAGCAGGTACAGGTAGTTATTCGGGTCTTGTAGTTTGCGTTCTTTTTCGTAAGAAAAAATATCATTCGTGTAGATGATGATGCGCGCGGTTAACCACGATAGTTGCTGCATTTTGCGCTCGAAAATCAAGGCCTCGGGCAAGACGAAATCACCCGCAAATTCAATCAGTTGTATTACCGGGGCCACCGCAACCGAATAGACGCGCATTTTCATGTAGTCATCCATGGTCGGGATATGTTGGGCCTCACGCAATTGGCTTTCACACAATACGCCACGAAACCAGAAATCTTCCATCGCGGCGCAAAATCGGTTCATCCATGGCGGCGGCATCAGGTCGGCCAATTCGGCGCGCAACTGGCCCAAAGCACGGGCGGTCACGCTGCCATTGCTGCCATCAACCCGGCCATTCAAAATATCGGCGTAGAGCGCAAAGGTTTGCGCCATTTGGCGCGGATCATGCACGATCTCGCCATTGTCGTAGACATCATCTTCCAGAAAAACCCAGGCAATAAGCTTGGCAAGCAAGGCCAATCGATTCAACGGTGCATGCGGATAACACCAGGCCGCCAGCGCGGCCCCGCTGATATGATCATAGCGTTGTTGCATTTGCTCACAACGAATGATGCCGGTGGCGCGCACCCACTCCCAACAGAGTGCGTTGGCCTGGGCCATATGCCCATTTTTGGCGTGCTGCCAGGGGTAATCCAGGTCGGCAATGGTGAGTTGGGCCAGTGCTGGCGTCGTGCTGGCCGGGTGAGGGCTGTGCGGGTTGGCGGCATTAAATTCAGACCATAATAATGCCAGGCTGGCCGAGATTTCTTTGGAACTGATTGCCATGCGCGCCCCCATAATGATTGATCGTGTTATTGTACAGAATGTGCTGTGGCATGGGGCAGGTGCCATAGCTGTCCACCCCCTTATTTTTGAGTGACAGCGCGAAACGCGCCGAAGACTACCCGGTCAGCGACTTTCGCCATCAGGACCCGCGCTTGCAAGGGGCCAATTTTGATTTGAACATGCAGGCGGCGCAGGCGGTGCAGGCATTGGCTGCGGCGCGTGGGGTGAGTAGTGGCCAGATTGCGCTGGCTTGGGTGTTGCATCAGGGGCAGGACATGGTGCCGATTCCTGGCACCAAGCGGCGTGGCTATCTGGAACAAAACATGGCCGCTGCGGATATTGCGCTCAGTGCGGCGGAAATGGCGCAACTGGAACAGGCGCTGGCCCATACCGCCGGGCCGCGCTATAGCCCGGAGCGGATGGCGGCGGTGGATCGCTGAGCGTAATACGCCGTTTTTAAGCTGGTTTGGCGTTGCCAATTCCCCTCCGCTAACCAGCCAATTCTTTCATGGCGCGCTGCAAAAACGCGGCGATTTCTTCTTTTTCCGGTAAGGCCAATTGGTAGCGCGAAACAAATGTTGGGCGTTTTGGGTTTCGGCTTTGGCGTGGGCCAGTGTTGCCAGCTTGGTTTTGTCTTTGGATAAGCCGCTGCGCTCAAAATATTGGGTGGCGATTTGGCGCTTGAGTTCGCGTACCGACCAGTTGCCGCGCAGGGTTTCGATTTCGTAAAAGCTGCGTTTTAGCGGTTCTTCCAGCTCCAGTAACTGTTCAAAATGGGTGTAGGAGAGGCGGCTTAGCAACAGTTCCGGGTCCAGCGTTAAATCGGTGGGCAATTGTGCGGTCACTGACCGCACAATTTGGGGATAGGAACGGTAGAAGGTCAGGTAATTGTATAACTGCCTGCGGCCACAGGCGCTTACTTTGCGCTGTTGTAAAATCGTTTCCAATGCGCCAATTAATTTGTCACCATATTGCGCCCGGTCTGCGCCTTGCAGTTCAAATTCGGCAATATACAAACCGATCAGCCAGTTACGCAAGGTCAGGCTGATATTCACGGCCTGCGCCGCGCGCACGGCCAGCGTGGTGTGGGCTTGTTCAACCTAAATTCCCCAGTTACCCCGTAGCCAAGGCGGATCCGGCAGTTGTTTTAGCCCGTTTTTTGGCATCTGCAATAAAAATTCCAATCACAATATATCGCACCAGTGCCGCCCAACGCTCCAACGGGGCCAACTGAGGCGCAGTTGCTAAAACATGC
>JBKJLF010000641.1:0-12842 GCA_046597185.1 Burkholderiaceae bacterium
GCCAAAATGAAAGGCATCATTGTAGTCAAAGGCCATGGTTGGGACAATGCAGTGGGGCATGTTACCTTATGGAATGGT
Source organism: Burkholderiaceae bacterium (assembly GCA_046597185.1). Classification (GTDB taxonomy): domain Bacteria; phylum Pseudomonadota; class Gammaproteobacteria; order Burkholderiales; family Burkholderiaceae_D; genus CAMBDR01. The sequence goes on from JBKJLF010000641.1 coordinate 79, forward strand.
TTTACTTGTGCTGACAGTTGTCATTTGATGGCCGACCCAGACAATGGCCGATTTGTACCCGATATTGCCGCCATTTGGATTTTGCCATGAACCGCCTCCTCACTGCCCTGTTGCTACTTATTTGCGCGCTGGCCATGGCCTCGCAAACCACCCAAGCGCAGCACATGACCGCCAAATACGATCAACAGACCCTCCTGAAAAATTGGGCTTTAAGTATTTGTCTGGCGCAAGTGGCCAAAGACGAACGCACGGCAGACGATGCCGGGCTGACCGCCAGTGCCTACCTTGAATACGGCAAACAAGGCTTGGAAGCCTATGCCGAAATCAGAAAATTGGTCAATAAATACAAAGATTTGCATTATGACGGATCAGTCAAAGGCGAGTACAACACCATGAAGTGTATTGACCTGTTCCACAGCAAAGAGTTAAACCTGCTAACGTCGCGACTGGTGAAAAAGGGTTAATGAAGCAAAAACGGGTAACCCCGTGCTTGGAAAATATATTCCAACAGGCTGCCAATCCGCGCTAAACCAACGCTACTTCAAACCTCACCACATTGCACGTTGCCCGGTGGGAAACTGGATGGTAGTGTTGTCGGACGCTCAGTTTGTGCCGTTGGCCTTGAGCAAACAAGTTTGCGCCAATAACTTGACCGGGTCGATAATTTCAAATCCATGCCAAACTTCACTGGTAATTGCCATCGATAACTCGGTACACCCCAGCAAAAGATAATTCAAGCCCATACTTTGCCGCATCCTGTCGCCCACAGCCGCGATTGATTGCAAGGCTTCTATGCCAGGGTGCATGCAAGTGGCTTTAATACCGTAGGATTCATTATAAATAGCTTGAGTGATCAATTCTTGATCGGCGAGTGGAGGTGCAACTACTTCGATACCCAGTTTATCGAAACAATGGGCATAAAGTTGTGAATGCACAGTCGCCTCGGTCGCAAGTAAGCCAATTTTTACCCCTCGATGGCTTTGCGCTAAAAACACGCCTGTATTTTGTACCATGTTTATCAATGGCAAATTGGTTTGCGAGACAATTTCATCGAAAAAAATATGCGCGGTATTGCACACCATGACGCCAAAATGCGCACCAGCCAGTTGCAGGTAGTTTATGCCATGCACAATCATGGGCACGGGGCTTTCTGCCTCGTTCATAAAGGCATTACTGCGATGTGGCACGCGGGGGTCGGAATAGAGCACAAACGGTATATGTTGCTCATCCTGAGTTGCCGTTGTACGTTGTGGAAGTGAGTCATGATTATACATCGGCCCCACTGAACAAAAATACCGCAACACCTGATAATGCCTTACTCAGACCAACCTGGCACTATTGCAATAGCGCTTATGGCACAAGCTTACCGCGTCACCGTCAAAGTATAAGCACCCGCCCCGGCATACGACACCAGCACCACCCGATACAACCCTGCCCCCGCCGCATAGCTGATGTTTTCAGCCGAAGTCGGGCCATTGCTCTCTGCCACCTTGGCCCAAGTGCCGGTGCTGCCCTGCTTTTCCAGCCGCATATCAAAATCCACCCCACTGGTGGTAGGGCCGACCAGCTTTACCGTCAAGGTGCCGCCAGCATACTGAAAGCCCGCACTCGGTTGAACCGCTTGCCCACCCGAAACCAGGCTACCGGTATAAGTATCCACCTTGGGCGGGGTGGCACTGCCTATGGTGACGCTGATATTGGCCGCAGGCACGCCGATATTGCTGACGCTGAAACCGGAATTAGTGTTATTCCACCATTTGGCATTGGTGCCATGCGAGGTCAGGTTATTCGGTGTGCTGTCATTAAAAGTTTTATAGCTCACACCATCGTACAGATCGGTGCTGTCGCCATAATTGACCTTATTCTCCGGGTCACGCCGCCCGTCAGCGTGCTCCAGCTGTACATAAGGATGCCATTCATTCGAATTGCTACCCGCCGGGTCGATATGCCAAACCGCCAAACCATCATCCGGTTGATGGGTATTTTGCCCGGTTTTGGTAATGCCTTCCAAATAAAATGCTTCATTGGTATTGGCTTGATTGGTCCAACGATACACAGCATGGCCGTTGGCCGCAATAGTGATCGGCCCTTTCGGTGCCGAGGCATTCAATGCCGGGTTCAGTTCAGTCACCGTGTCCCAACCTGCGTTATAGCGGAAAAACGCATTGGGCAAAGTGGGACGCAACTTGCTGGCAGACCCGACCGAGCCATAACCCATGATGCAAAAATTGGCCGCCGAACCCAAAGAACTGCCATCATAGTCATACAGATCTGGCCAGTTGAACAGTAAATGGCCGGACTCATGCACAAACGTGCCAATCGCCAGCGAGGTGCTCATGTTCGAAATTTGATAGCCATTGGTACACACGCCATTGTTGCAAAACGGCGTATTCAAATACCCCTGATGCGGCCACAAACCTTGCGACCAACCGCCATCAGTTTCGCCTGCATAAAAGAAATTCAAGCCGCGAATGCGCTTGTTGCTATCGGTACTAAGCGTCGAAAAATCAAAGCCTTTCCCCTTCAACCAGGCCAAGGCTTCACCAATCAATTCTTGCGCCCGATTGCCAAAGGGTTGATTGGGATCGGTGTAGTAGGATTTTTTATTCCTGGCCGTAAAGTAAGCAGGAATGGTATTGGTGTAATCAAGCTTGCCACCCGAGGCAGATGAATAATAGCCGCGCACCGATTGCGCATTGCCAAACCCGGTATAGTTGGTGCTGTTTAAAAACGCATCAACCTGGGTTTGGGTCATGGTGCCCGCTTGATCCGGGAATTGCACCATCACCGTCAAACCCTTGACCGCCCCGGTGACCGGAGCCAAACTGGCCGCATCCGCCCCTTTTGCCAGACTATTGTGCTGTGGCCCCATCAAACGGGCATGATTGGCCTCAGCAATCGCTGCCTTGGCGGCCGTACTCAAACCCGCTTGCACACCCTTGCCTGCAATCAGGCGTTGGCCCTGGTTGCTGGCCAACACCCCGGTGGAAACCAGACTATCTCCCTTGGCGCTTACCTCGGCATAACAATAACCTTTCTTGGTGGCATCATAGACCACCAACGCACCGTCCTTGGTACGCTGCTCAGCGTAATACGAGTTACCATCGACCGTCAATTGCAAGCGCTCCCCATTGGGTTGGCTTACCTGAATCGGCACATTTTGATACGGCACCCCGGCAAAAACCGAAGAAAATGCGGCAGCCAACACACTGGCCAGTGTGATTTTTTTCATATTCATGTCTCACTCCAATTAGTTATTTTAGTTTTCGCGCAATATTTATTTAAAATATTCTGCGCTGGTAACAGTATCGTGGCAAGTTTGACCCATGTCAATAGTCATAAAATAACACTATGTTAAAAATTAAGGAATTTTGTCCCAACTTTAACAAATTATCCTGATAACGAAATGATATTTTGAAAAACCCAGGAAAAACGCGTGAAAATCTGGTATCCGGGCTGATTCTCAAATTTTGCCAACCACTCCCATTTCATCCTCAGAGCGAACCATTCTCCCAACATCCATACAAATTCAGCGCGCTGCATGCACAAACTTACTTTAACAAGCACAAATCAATGTTACTCTTGCGTTTAGCAATATAATCAATGGCGCAGAACACAAAGACCCAAATCAAACAGATAACCAGATAAAACCGAAAGCAAGCTCATTTGCTGATAAAGGACGTAATATGCCAGTAGCTGTACCCAAAGCGCAGCCCAAAAACACTGCCCGGCTTCTGCTATTCTTCGTTTTCCTGACCTTTGGCGCAATCATTGGCCAAACCTGGTGGTCGGTGACGGAAGATCGTGAGCTGACGCTTAACACCGAAAAGAAAAATGCCCTGACTGCGGTTCGCTTGCTGGAAGAACACGCCTTGCAAACCCTGCGTGATGTGGATCGTAACCTCGATAGCGTGGTCACCGCCATCATTGCGGCCAGTTATAACCGCGAAATTAACGAGGGCTTTTTACGCGAATTTGTTGACACCGACAAGACAGATAGCCGCTACCTCAGCACCTTGCAATTCACCACCCCCAAAGGCGAGAGTCTGGTCAGTTCACTGGCGTATCCGGCCCATCAAATCGACTTGCCTGATCGACCTTACATTCCCTTTCTACTGTCCCACCAAAATCAAAAGAGTACGATCATCGGGCGCGCCTTCATGCGCTATTACGACCGCAAACTGGTAGTGCCACTGGCGCGCAATATCTTCAATAAAGAAGGCAAATTTATCGGCATCATCGGCATGGATATCAGCGTTTCCTATTTTAGTGAGGTGTATGCCCGTATTGCGAGCGGTGGCAAGGCCTTGGTCAGCTTGTTTTCCGATGAAGGATATGTCATTGTGCGCTCACCATTCGATGAACGCTTTTTGAGTCTGGATATTTCAAAATCACCGGCCATGGCAAAATGGCAATCCAAGCCAGAAGAAGGCTCGTTTGTTGATAGCTTTTTTCTGGGTGACAAAAACGCGGTGCCACGTCTGTATTCTTACCGAAAAATTAAGAATTTTGGTGTTACAGCGGTATTTGCGCGCGATATTGACAGTATTCTACGCGACTGGCGTACCCGCACCTTAGGCAATATTGCTTATGCAGGCGCATTTATCGGGATTCACTTAATCCTGACTTATTTCCTTGCCAAACATATCAACCGCTTGCATGATTCAGAGCTTTCCCTGCAAAACAATATTGTGCGACTCAATCAATCCGAAGCGTCACTCCGAATCAGCGAAACCAAATTTATTGGCATGTTCCAACATTCGCCTGTGCCGCTTTCTGTGATGCGGCTGGCCGATGAATTCATTTTCGAAGTCAATGATAGCTTACTCACCCAATTTGGCTATGCGCGCGATGCCTTCATTGGAAAAGCGCTGGTCAATGTCCAATTGTGGGAAGACCAAAGCTCGCATCAACGCTATCTGGATCAACTACACCAACTTGGCTATGTTGAACATTTTGAAGTACCGATGCAACATCAGAATGGGCAGATTTTATTTTGCTTGTTGTCTGCCCGGATTTTTGAAAACGAAGGCGAAAAAATGGTCATTTTCTCGCCGATTGATGTGACCCGGCAACGCGAGATCGAAAACGAAATCCGCGAATTAAATACCCAATTGGAAGAGCGGGTAAGCCAGCGCACCAAAAAACTGGAAAAGAGTAATCTCGAACTGGGCCAAGCGCTGGAATCATTGAAAAATGCCCAGGGCGAATTGTTACGCGCTGAAAAAATGGCCGCCTTGGGTTCGCTGGTGGCAGGCGTGGCGCATGAGCTCAACACCCCGATTGGCAATAGCGTGACGGTGGCATCCACCCTCAGTGAGTGGATACAAAAAATGGCGGAAACCATTACCAGCCCCAAACCGAGCCGCACGCTGATGTCCTCGGGCGTGCAGGCATGCGTCTCCGGGGTGGAGATTTTGGTGCGCAATCTGGACCGCGCGGCTGAATTGGTGATGAGCTTTAAACAAGTGGCGGTGGACCAATCGAGTAATCAAAAACGGAGTTTTGATTTGCGCCAATCGATAGAAGAAGTGGTGCGCACGCTGGGGCCAATGTACCAAAAAACGCCCTTTAAATTGGAGATGGATTTAGCCACTGGCATTAGCATGAACAGCTACCCTGGCGCACTGGGTCAGGTCATCACCAACTTCGTCACCAATGCCTTGGCGCATGCATTTGAAGGCCGCACCAAGGGCATGATGCGAATTCACACCAAAAAAATCGGCGACCGGGTAGAAATCGAATTTAGTGATGATGGTGTTGGCATCCCGGAAAAATACATCGCCCGCGTATTTGATCCCTTCTTCACCACCAAACTGGGGCAAGGCGGTTCCGGGCTGGGCATGCATATTGTGTACAACCTGATCAATGACATATTGGGCGGCAAGATCGAATTGTTCAGCACGCCCGGCGAGGGTACGCGTTTGGTGGTCAATTTACCGCTTGAAGTGGGCGGCAATGATGAGGATGTCAATGTAAATTAAGGCAATGCCGACGCCAGGTTTTCTGGCATGCTCAGGCTTGCCTGTCGGTTTTGCTCAGGGTTCACTTAACATCCAATGCTTATCCCGGCACCAACCAAGGAAACAGGGCGCGCCAGAATCTTCCCGGGCACGTTGGGAAATACCCTGAACCGCGAATTGCAAACCGCGCAAGGCTGTCCACCAGCTCCAGGCCAACCAGCAAGCTTGCCAGATTTTGGGTTGTGAGAATTTGCTGCTGCTCAATAATCATGCCCATAAAAATATCCACTCCCAATTCATCCACCAGCGGTATCTCGACTTTCGCAGCCTGCGCCAAGGCACGCAATTCTTGCAATAATTTGTTGGGAAAAATCACATGGGGGAAGGCATTCAGGTAAAGCAGCGTGACTTCTTTCAAGGCTTGCGCCGCAGCATCCGTAATGGCCAGGTCGGCGCAGCGATAACGCTCCATCGCCGCAACCCAGGGTAGTTCTTCGATTTGCACCTGGTGCTGCAAATTCAACAATAGTAGGGAACGCCGCTGCCGAAAGGCGCGGTAGGTGGCGGCATACACTGAGCGCAATGCGCTATCCAAAATACCCGCGCTACGCACGCCAGCCGGACGGAAATTGTTGGCAGAACTGCCCGTTCAGTTCGGTTTCCAGCATCAGCGCCAGCAGCCGATCATAAAACGGTGCCCAAATTTCCACCGCCTCCTTTTGCGCCAAAATAAGACGATTGGGTTGAATTTGCTGCAAGCCATGCACGGTATCAGCCACGGTTTGCACGTGCACCCGGGCACCAAAGCGGCGCGGCGTAGCCAGTGGAATGGGATAAAATCGGAGGTGGGCGAAGAAAGGGGCAATTTCTGTAAATATCATCACCAAAGAAAGGATTCGGGGGCTGGATTCGAACCAGCGCCCACCCGGTCCAGAGCCAGGTGTTCTACCGCTGAACTATCCCGAAGCAGGTCAAGCTGCCATTTTAGCGCAATCGGCTACCATCCCGGCAATTCAATCATCAAATTGACAAACTTGACAAAAGCGACAAAGGCAACCAGACTCAAGGCGTTTGCTTTAATTGTTTTGTGAGGAAAAAATGTCACCCCCCGTCACTCTTGCCCCTGCCAGCGGGTTCAACCTATCCCATGATGATATCCAACGCTTCAATGGCGTAGCCACCATATTAGATGAAGCGGGTTTTGCGCGTACCTTAACGGCTTTTATTTTAGAGAAATTTCAATCCATCAAATCCCCTGCGCCGAGCAATCCGGAAGCAGATTTGCTGACGCAACTTCAAACCAGGGCCAAGGCCTTGAGAGCAGAAACCAGGTGGCAAGCAGATGCCCGCCAATTGCAACGCGCACGCGTGCAAATGCTCAAAGAATTCAATACCCCCAATAATTTACCCTTGGCGCAGTTTGCCAAACTGGCTAATAAATCACGCCAACAAATCTATAAAAACGTTGCGGCGAAGCGCTTGCTGGCGCTGGTCCTGGGCAGCCGTGGCTTGCGCATTCCCGATTGGCAGCTTGACCCGATGCGGCTGGAATTAACCCGCAGGCTAATGGCCAAGGCGGTGGATATTGACGAATGGACTGTGTTTCATGCACTGGCGCTACCGCTTGATTCGTTGCAAGGCAAATCTGCGGTGGAGGCGCTGCACAAGTCGAATTTTGATGCGGTTTTGTCTACTGTTTTGAATGATCTTGGCTTGATTGATTAAACAGCAAACCCTTTTGATACAAACTGGTGCAAACATTGCGGCACCGCAATCATTGACGCCATGCTGCGGATGATGTCGCCCTCAGGTGCAAACGTCATGCTCGCTTTTTGGGTGAAATACTGCGGATTTTTCGCGCCACGATCCTCTTTCAGAAGCGCCAAAAATTTGCAAAAAAATACAAACCAGAATTTCCCACGCCAATCTTTCATGGGGTCAAGTGCTTCAAATGCTGGCAAACTTGCCGCCAATGTTGCTTCATCTGGTGCGCTGGCATAACCGATCAATGTATGTAGCGCGGCTGCTTGCTCATTCACGGCAATCGCACCCAAGCTGATACGCAGATATTTTTTAATATCATTATCAACACTGGCCAAGACAATGCCCTGAGTTCGTGCCGCGTGCAGGAAGCAATTTACATCGTGCATGCAGGCTATAAATTCGCCCACACGGTCATCAAACAATTTACCAATCACCTCCACATCTTGTGAAGCATATTCGTCATGGCAACGATATTCTGCACGCAGCAAACCTTCCAACACGACCTGCTCAACCAATAGGTTCTCGATTGAATAACAGGGCGTTACGTACAGGTTTTCGGCGGGTGGATGTCCTTTCAAGCCGTCGAAGTCATGATCAACGAAATAACGCACCAAGTGGCTATCCGATGCGACATTGCGCGCCAAAATCTGGCGCAACTGCAAAACCTTATCTTTGCCCAAACACACGTAAGGCACGTACCCGATGTTTGCACTAATTTTGCCAAACATGGTCTCGTAAAAAGTGACATCGTCATACCCTTCAAAGGCACAAACCAATGCACCTTCGTGACGCGACCGAATTTTATTGTACTGAATCAATAATTTATTCGCATTTTCGCGTTCACGCCGCAATTTCTCGATCCCAGCATCACTCATTCTCCCTCCTTCGGGGCATAGGAGATAAAAAGAGAACCGGCAAAAGGATCTAAATCATTATCAAAGGTAAATGGGGAGTGGGTAGCCGCAATCAACTGAACACAGCTTGGCGCTGCAAAAACATCCGGTAGAAATTTTTGCTGCCATTCCAATGACAGGGACAATTCCGGTTCGTCAATCAGAATCAGATAACGCTTACCAAAATCCAGATACAAGCGGGCAAACACACTCACAATCTGCTTCTCACCGGAGGATAAGGACGAGAGTGGCAATGGTTTTTGGGTATAGGTATCAATCACTTGCACATTGACCGTATTCTTGTCGAAATCAAAGCGCTTCTCCGCTGCGGAATGCTGCCAATACGAGTCAACCACATTCACAAACGATTCGAGTGCCAACTCCGGTTCATGCGTTGCCCGGTACACTTCCAGCAATTGCGCCAGCAAATTACGCAAAGTTTGGTGCTCAGGTTCATTGATTTTCCCTGCATCGATCAATTCCAGCAGTCGTTTTTCTGATGCGGCACCGTTGCGGCCCAGTCTGGCAAAAACCACCTGTAAGCTGGCTTTTTCACCGCCATCAAAATTCAATTCGGTACATGATGCGTCACCGCCGTCAATCAACTGATCCAGTGTGCGACCACTGATGCGGGCAAAAGCATCGGATGTGCCGCGTCGAATGTCGTTGGTAATGGCTTCCAGCCGCTGCCAGATATCTTCCAGACCAAAAAAGATCAAGCGATCTGCCGCCCAATCGCCATTATCACGCCACGGCTTTGACTGAGCCTGCTGAACCTGAACTTCAGGCAAACTTGCCTCGATACGACGAAACGTCGGTAAATACAATACGGACACACCATCAAGCGCTGCCATTATCCGTTCGGCCAACTTGCTAAATCCAGGATTAAGCACGACAGGAAAATGTTGCCTGAGAAGAGACTCGAACTGTCTCATAGGAAAATTTGAATCAGCCAACAATTTCTTATACCCTATGGATTTTGGATATTCATGGGTCGGGCTGGTAACAAACTGCAATACCATTTCTCTCGCCTCAGCCCCAGACAAGCCATACTGAGCCAAGTCACGAATAAACCGCAGTTGCAACAATTCATCAAAAATGTTGCTGGTGAAAATTGGAAACACTTCACCTTTGGTCATGCTGATAGCTTCTTGCCCGGCAAACTTGAGAGTAAACCGCGAGAAGTGAATCGCCAACAGCTTTTCAGAATTAAACGTCAACAACGCATGTAAAGCATTCAATAAGGTCGTCTTCCCCGCCCCATTTTCAGCGGACAAGATTTTGACATTACGCTCAAACCGCGCAGAAATGGTTTTATATCCATTCACCCCTTCCAAGGTAAAGCTTTCCAGCAGTGGCGGCCCCACTTTGCTCGTTACTGTCGAATCCGTCATATTCATCTCCACACTATTGCCCACGCCAACCAGACTACCACAAAGCCCGAAACGCCTGCACCGCCTGCCTGGTTGCCGCCAAATCCACGCTGGCCTCATCCCCAACCACACTGCTAATGGCCGCCACCATATGCGCACCCTGCGCCACCAGCGGCGCGGCGTTTTCCGGCGTCATGCCGCCAATCACCACCAGCGGCAAAGCCCACCTTGTCTTGGCGACGCCAACAATGCCCGGCTCCGTCGTGACCGGGTATTTTTTCTTCAGCGACGGGTAAAACCCGCCAAAAGCCAAATAACTCGCCCCTTCTGCCGCTGACTTTTCTGCCAATTCCAAACTGCCATAACACGAAGCACCGACAATTTTTTCCGGCCCCAGTTGCGCCCTCACCTGCGCCACACTGGCGTCCGTGCCGCCCACATGCACGCCATCGGCATTCAACTCCAGCGCCAAATCAACAAAATCATTGATGATAAACGGCACCGCAAAGCGCTGGCACAAAGCCTGCAAGGCCGTGGCCTGCGCCAGCCTTTGCCCGGCGGCTGCGGTTTTATGGCGGTATTGCAGCAAGCACAGGCCCGCTTGCAGGGCCGCTTCACTCACCGCCAACAATTTTTCGGTATCGTCCCAATCGGGCGTGACCAAATACACACCCTGCAAACCCTTAAATGTTTTTTGCTGCATCATGTTTTCTCCTGCTGCCAAAGTGCCACCCGCGCGGGCATCATCTGCCCCGGCGCAATCGCATACGCCTGCGCCAGCGCAGCGTGCGTATACGCTTGCGCACGCAAGAGCGCATCCGGTAATTTTAACGCCAAGGCTGCCGCCAAACTGGCCGCCAAGGTACAACCGCTGCCATGAAACTCGCCCGCCAAACGCGGCCATTGCCAGCTTTCATGTTGATCTTTGGCATACCAATGGTTGACGACCTCATCGTTTTTTTCACCCACTGCATGTCCGCCTTTCAACAAGACCGCGCCGCAGCCCGCCTGCAACAAAAATTCAGCTTGCGCTGCCGGGTCTTGCAAACCACCCGTCAAGCGCACACCTTCAGGCTGATTCGGCACAATCACACTGGCCCAGGGCAGCAAGGGCGCAATAATTTGCAGTGGGTCTTCTTGCGCCAAACTGTCTCCATGGCCCGACGCCAACACCGGATCAAGCACCACCGGCACACCAGGTTGAATGGTACGCAAGGCGGTAATGAAATCGACAATCGCCAGCGCATTGGCCACACTGCCAATAATGCCGATTTTGACTGCCGCAATCGGAATTCTGGCCATGATGGCTTCAGTCTGTCGGCGCACCCAATCTTCCCCGACGGCGGCAATGCCATGCACGCGGTTATTGTCTTGCGCGGTCAATACCGTGGCCACGGGCAAGGCATGTGCGCCCATGGCGGAAATGGCGCAAATATCCGCCGCCAAACCAGCCCCGCCGCTGGGGTCCAGCCCGGCAAACACCAATACGGCCGGACGGCTGGGCCGACTTGGTCGGCCTGAAGTAGTTTGCTTGGAAGCGGGCAAATCCATCACACCACCCGCCCTGCCATCGGCGACGAAGGCGATGCCGCAAACTTGCGCGCAATACGCCCGGCCAAAAACGCTTCACGCCCGGCTTGAACCGCCATGCGCATCGCGCGCGCCATGCGCACCGGGTCGCGCGCACCCGCAATCGCGGTATTCATCAACACGCCATCACAACCCAATTCCATGGCGATTGTTGCATCCGAGGCCGTGCCCACCCCCGCATCCACCAACACCGGCACCTTGGCCTGATCGATAATCAGCGACAGATTCCACGGATTCAAAATCCCCATGCCCGAACCAATCAGGGAAGCCAGCGGCATAATCGCCACGCAACCAATTTCTTCCAGTATTTTGGCTTGAATCGGGTCGTCGCTGCAATACACCATCACCTCAAAGCCATCTTTGACCAGGGTTTCCGCCGCTTTCAAGGTTTCCGGCATATGCGGGAACAAGGTTTTTTCATCGCCCAACACTTCCAGTTTGACCAATTTATGCCCGTTCAATAATTCCCGCGCCAGTTGCAGCGTGTAGACTGCATCCTTGGCGGTATAGCAACCCGCCGTATTGGGTAAAATCGTGTATTGCGATGGCGGCAATACGTCCAGCAAGCTGGGCGCATTCGGGTCTTGCCCAATATTCACGCGCCGGATCGCTACCGTAATAATTTCCGCCCCGGCCGCATCGGTGGCTTCCCGCGTTTGCGCCAGATCACGATATTTGCCGCTGCCCACCAACAGGCGTGAGCGATATGCCTTGCCTGCAATCATGAGGGCGCTGTCGTCAAACTGGGTCGATTGAGGTTCCATATTCTTTCTTGCCTTTATGTAATTTAAATAAGAGAAAATTTAATTTCTGGCTGGTGAGCTGGCGCTTACCTGCGCCATTGCCTGCGCCATTACCTGCTCCAATGCCGCAATTAATTGCTGGTAAAAACAGCAAAAACTGGGCAAGTGCTCCAGGTACGATAGATCAATATTGTCTTGCCCTACCCACTCACACCATTCTTGGGCAGAGTATGCCTGGCCCATCGCCTGCACCAGCCTGGCCTTGGCCGAATGGGGGGCTGCATCGTTGCCGGGCAAATCTTCCAACTTGGCAGCGGCAGCAGGTACAAGCTTTTGCACCAGCGCCAACAGCCATGCTTCCGATTTTGGCTGTTGGCGCTGGTGCAAAAGCTTGTACCTGCTGCCGCTGCCAAGTTGGAAGATTTGCCCGGCAACGAT
>JBKJLF010000777.1:0-6364 GCA_046597185.1 Burkholderiaceae bacterium
GCCCAGGGCCAAAAACGCGGCGCTATATTCGCCGTTATTGGCCCCAATATCCATACAAAATGCCTGCTCGGGCAATAAGTCTGAAAAAAACATTTGCCGATGCTTGATACGCCACGAAGTAATAAATTCCATACCGCCATCCTTTTCGTAAATTAATCTGGCCGCAAGCGCCGCCAGCACACTTTGCCAATCGCCACCCTACCCAGTTCTTGATCGGCGGCTAAAGTTCAATCGTTATCAAGCGCATTGCCTTGGCGTTACGTGCGAACACGGCATCGAGTGTGAGGATGTGTTTGACGTTTGCGTCCAATGTCATCAATAACGTGCCCCATGCAATTCTTCCATCACCGAGCTGCCCATTTCCATGTCCTGGCAGGCCTGCCTTAATTCATCGGCAAACCCGGCGCGATTGAATTTACCCGAACGCAGGGTTAAAGCGCCGTCTGGCGTGAGATTGGCTTGAACCGTGTCGCCGTCTTTCAGACCGATGCGGCGCACTATCTCTGCCGGAAGCCGCACGGCAAGGCTATTGCCCCATTTTGCGATATGCAAATCCAAGATTATTCCCTTGCAATATGATATACATTAATGGCTATTCATTGTAACCGTTTGGACTGCCAAAATCCTGGTTGACGCTTCAAACACGAACAAACCCGCAACGCAAGAAACGATAAAATCGCTATGATACGCACATTTACGCTGGCATTTTCGGTAAAATCGGAAACAATTTAACCCGGTTGATATTTTTAGTCGTTATCACAGATTCAATATCAACCAATATCAGCCAATTTCAGGATACCCATGCACCGCGCCCTCTTCATCTGCACCCAAAACCGGCTGCGCAGCCCCACGGCTGAAAATGTGTTTGCCACTTATCCGGGCGTTGAAACCGATTCGGCTGGTTTGGGCAATGACGCCAATGTCCCGCTCTCGCCCGAGCAAATTGAATGGGCCAGCATCATCTTTGTGATGGAACAAACCCATCGCAAAAAACTGGCACAGAAATTCCGCCGCTACCTGAACGGCAAAAGAATTATTTGCCTGGGCATACCCGATGATTATGAATGGATGCAGCCCGAACTGGTCGAGCTACTGAAGAAGAAAGTCACGCCTTTCCTATGAACGCGACCATTTATTCAATTGAAATTTCAATCCATTTTGTGCATACGCGTCATTTGCATGACCCAGTTGCATTCCCAGGTTTGGCCATTGTCACCCGAGAATTCCTGTTGCCAGCGCGCGCTATTGGCCTCAATGTGTGACCAGGTATAGCGCACCAGAATGGCCATGCCATTGAATTCATCGCTGCCTTCAAAGACGCCAACGCCATCGCAAAATTTACCCACCACGGGTGGCAGCAGCGCACCGCTTTGCGCATCCAGCCCCCCGGTTTTATTGTTCAGCCAGTAAATGCTCCACAAGCCAGTGGTCGGGTTAAAAATGCGCAGCGACATGCCAACAAAACCGGGCCGCCAGCCTTCGGGTAAAAATTCATCAAAGTTGCCAATGCCAGCCGGGGTGGCGCTTTGAGTGGACATGATTTTCCTTGATGAATTGATATAAAGCGGTGATTATTGCAGACATATAGGACATATTCTGTCCTGATTCGATTCAATTTGATGCCCTGGCTTATATGCAGCAAGCCATTACCAGCCTGCCGCGCGCGCATCAGGCCTGTGTGTTGTTGCACACCGATTTGCAGGGCGCACAAACGGCGCTGTTTGCCACGCTGGGGCTGTTGCAAGTGGTCGAGGGCGGCGTGCTGTTGCAAGTAGAGGCCGATGATCTGGATTGGCTGGCCAGAGAACTGGCACGCTTGCCCTTTTCGTTTCAGATCGAGTCACCGCCCACCTTACGTGAGGCGCTGGCACGCCATGCACAGGCCTTGTTGCGTGTGTGTCAACTTTCACCCGACCCTGACCCGTAGCAAATGCACCGTAGCAAATGCACGACAATATCCATAGAAATTGATCACCGATCCAAGCATTCCTCCCCCCATGTTGGCAACAGGCGCATACTTTTCCCTACCCTCATCGCTTCCGGAGTCATGATGTTTGCATCCCAATTGTTTTTGCCCGCCTTTCTGCTGGCTCTCTTCGCCAGCACCGCCCAGGCGGTCACCGTCAAAACCTTTTCGCCGCAAGGCCAGGTGCAGCAAGTGCGCCAGGTGCGGGCCGCGTTTTCGGAAGCGATGGTCGGCTTTGGCGACCCCAAGGCACAAGCCCCGTTTGATATCCAGTGCAGCGCCGCAGGCAGTGGGCGCTGGGCCGATGAACGCAACTGGATTTATGACTTTGACGCCGATCTGAAAGCGGGTCAGTCGTGCACCTTTACCGCCCGCGCTGGCCTCGCCAGTGCCGCCGGCAGTGCAATTGAAGGCACCAGCCAGTTTCAATTCAAAACCGGTGGCCCAGCCCTGGCACAAACCAACGGGCGGATCGATATCCAACCGTCCGAGGGCAGCAGCATCGACCCGAAACAGGTGTTTGTGCTCAACCCCAACGGCGTGGTGAATGATGCCAGCCTGCTCAAAAACCTGTATTGCCAGGTCGATGGGGTGCAAGAGCGCATTCCGGTCAAGCTGGTGACGGGCAAGGAGCGCGAGCAATTACTCAGCTTTTTATCCAAAAACAAGCGGCGCGAAAAATTGAAGGCCGATGGCGGGGCCACGGTGCGGGTGGTGCAATGCCAGCAAGCCCTGCCCTTTGGTAAAAACATGGCGCTGGTGTGGGGCAAGGGTATTACCACCGCTAATGGCGTGGCCAATACCGAAGCGCGGCGCTTCTCCTACAGCGTGCGGCAAGAGTTCCGGGTTGAATTCAGTTGCGAGCGCGAAAACGCCCAGGCCGCCTGCCTGCCGCTGGGCAATATGAACCTCAAATTCAGCTCCCCGGTTGCGCGCAAATGGGCGGAACAGGTGGTACTCAAAACCAGCGACGGCAAACGCAAACCAAAGTTTGCCGATGACGAAGGCGAACAGCAGGAATTGACCGAACTTAAATTCCCCGGCCCTTTTCCGCAATCGTCCGAAGCTTCCATCGAATTACCGTCCAAACTGGTCGATCTGGACGACTACCCGGCCGCCAATGCTAGCCAATACCCGCTCAAGCTGAATATTGCGGTGATGCCGCCACTGGTCAAGTTTGCCACCGCACCATTCGGCATTTTGGAACTGAACGCCGACCCGGCCATGCCGCTGACGGTGCGCAATGTCGAAGCCGAACTCAAGGGACACAAATTGCAGGCCCAGGGCGCGCCGGGCAAGTTATCCAAACTCAAGGTCAGCAGCGATGCCGACATCATCAAATGGATGTCGCGGCTGGCGTATTACCACGAAAGTTCGGTCCACGACGCCAGGGGTGTCTCGATTGAATCGCGCCGTGTCGGCATCATGGGCAAGCAACCCGGTGTCGAAAAAATTGATTTGCCAGTGGCAGGCAATACCCCGCGCCCGTTTGAAGTGCTCGGCATCCCGTTCAAAGAGCCCGGCTTTTATGTGATGGAAGTACAGTCGCAACTGCTCGGGCGCTCGCTGCTGGGCGAAGACAAGCCGATGTATGTGCGCTCCAGCGCGCTGGTGACCAATCTGGCGCTGCACTTAAAAATAGGTCGCGAAAACGGCATGCTGTGGGTTACCACGCTGGATAAGGGTAAACCAGTGGCCGATGCCGAACTGAACGTCTCCAACTGCCACGGCAAACTGTTGTGGAGTGGTAAAAGCCGTGCCGATGGCACTGCGCTGTTGCCCGCACTGGATGAAGCCTGCCCTGCCAAATCGACGACCAAATCCGGCGTCGATGAAAACGAAGGCCAGCGCCTGTACAGCTATTTTGTCAGCGCACGCAAAAAAGACGACAAGGGCCGCGCCGATATGGCGTTTGCGCTGTCGAACTGGCATAGCGGGCTGGAACCCTGGCGTTTCAATGTGCCAACCGAAACCCAAAAAGAGCGCACCGTGCGCATGCACACCGTCTTTGACCGCAGCCTGTTACGCGCCGGGGAAACAGTCTCGATGAAACACATGATCCGCGCGCAAACCCATACCGGTTTTGCCTTCGTCAAAGCCGATCAATTGCCGCGCCGGGTGCGCATCATCCACGGCGGCAGCGGTCAGGAATTCCAGTTTGCCCTCAACTGGCACGCCAACCGCCGCGCCGAAACCGTATTTGCGATTCCACCGCAAGCCAAGCTCGGGCAATACAATGTGGTGCTGGATCGGGGCGCGGTCAAGCAAGGCAACAGCAGCAACGACGGCAGCAATGGCAGCAATGGCAACAACGAGGGCAACGACGATCCAGGCAGCAACTATGAACCGGGCGAAGCCTTTGTCGGCAGTTTCCGGGTCGAAGAATTCCGCCTGCCGGTCTTGACTGGCAAAATCGTCGCCGCCAGCGCGCCGATTATCGCACCCAAGGAATTGCCGCTCAGTGTCCAACTCAATTATTTGAATGGCGGCGGTGCCAGCGGCATGGCAGTCACCCTGACCAGCCTGATGCGCGAGCGCAGTGTCGAGTTTGCCGGCTATGACGGCTATTCCTTCGCCACCCATGCGGATACGCAAGGACACGAGGGCGATGGCGATGGCAATAGTGATGCCGAGCGCCGGCAATCCATCATCGCCGACAAACAGCCCTTGACGCTGGATAAAAACGGGGCCGGCAAAACCGTCATCAAAGCCATTCCGGCCATTACCGAACCCAAGGACATTATCACCGAAATGACCTTTGCCGACCCGAATGGCGAAATCCAGACCATTTCCAGCCGCAGCCAGGCTTGGCCCGCGAATGTGGTGGTGGGCATCGCCGGCAGTAGCTGGGTCTCGGTCAAGAGTAAGTTGACCCTGCGCGCGCTGGCGCTGGATACCAATGGCAAACCCCAGGCGGGCGTGCCGCTGGAAGTCATCGGTAGCCAAAATGAAACCGTCTCGCACCGCAAGCGCATGGTGGGCGGATTTTACGCCTACGAGAATGAACACAACAAGAAGCCGATTGGCAAGCTGTGCTCGGGCAAGTCCAATGCCAACGGCATTCTGGTCTGCGAAGTCACACTCGAACAGGCCGGCAATGTCAGCCTTGAAGTGCGCGGTAAGGACAAGGATGGTAATTTGGCCTCGGCTTTTTCCTCAGTCTGGGTAACCCAGCAGGGCGAGCTGTGGTTTGATGCCGAAAACCAGGACAGGATCGACGTTTTGCCGGAGAAACAGCATTACCGCGTCGGTGATGTGGCACAGTTCCAGGTGCGCATGCCGTATCGCCACGCCACCGCGCTGGTGGCGGTCGAGCGCGAAGGCATCATCGAGCATCAGGTGGTCGAACTGCATGGCACTGACCCCACCATTTCGGTGCCGATCAAGGCCGGCTTTGGGCCGAATGTGTATGTCTCGGTGTTGGCACTGCGTGGGCGCTTGCGCGATGTGCCGTGGTATTCCTTCTTTACCTGGGGCTGGAAAGAGCCAATCAACTGGTGGCACGAGTTCCGCGCCTGGCAAGGCCCGACCGCGCTGATCGATTTGTCCAAACCCTCATTCAAATTTGGCTTGGCTGAAATCCGGGTGGACAGCAATACGCATCAACTGGGTGTGACCGTCAAGACCGACAAAAGCGAATACCCAATCCGCGCCGAAGCCAAAGTCGAAATACAAGTGTTGCGGCCCGATGGCAAACCCGCTGCCGGGGCCGAAGTGGCCTTGGCGGTGGTGGATGAGGCGCTGCTGGAATTGCAGGACAACGCCAGTTGGAATGTGCTGGCCGCCATGATCCAGCGCCGCAGTTATGGCGTTGAAACCGCGACCGCGCAAATGCAGGTGATCGGCAAGCGCCACTTTGGCCGCAAAGCGGTGGCACCGGGCGGCAGTGGCGGTAAATCGAGCACGCGCGAATTGTTTGATACCCTGTTGCTGTGGAAACCGGCGGTGCAACTCGATGCCCAGGGCCGCGCCAGCATCAGCGTGCCGCTCAACGATGCGCTGACCAGTTTCCGCGTGGTGGCGGTGGCCGAAAGCGGGGCCGAGCAGTTTGGCACCGGCAGCACCCGCCTGCGCACCACCCAGGATTTGCAAATCATTTCCGGCTTGCCGCCGCTGGTGCGCGAAGGTGACCAGTACCAGGCCATGCTAACCCTGCGCAATACCACCAAACGCGCGCTGCAAGTGCGCCTGCGCGCCAAGGTTAATGGGCTGGATGCCGAGTTGCCGGAACAAAACGTCAATCTGCCTGCCGACAGCGCCGCCACCACGCAATGGGCGATCAACGTGCCCGCCAATGCCAGCGAGCACGGCGCGCTGCAGTGGGAGATCAGCGCGGAAGATATCAGGAGCAACATCAGTGGCAACAGCAGCAGTGGTAACAACGGCAGCAGCGCTGTG